>JBCCWS010000081.1 GCA_039193195.1 Pseudomonadota bacterium | reverse complement strand
GGCCGCTTGGTAGATAAGGTAACGCTCAGTCTGCGTAGGGGCAGCGTCAGCAAGCCGCGTCGCGCAGCCAATGGCATCGCCATTGGCAAGCGATGCAACGCCGCGATGGCGCCCATGCTACTCGCTGAGCGTCACCTTATTTACCAAGCGGCCCACTAGCCTCGAAGAACCACCACCTGCACGGCCTGCCCTTCGACCGGGGCACACTCCCTGGTGCCTGCACGCGCAGCTCAGCAGACACGCTGCCGCAGTCCTTGATTTCACCTGCCAGTTGCGCGGTGAGGGAGTCGTTCGTCACCTCATCCGAGGGCAGGTTGGAGCGCGCGCAGCGCATCGATACCGCGGCCTCGATTGGGTCGAGGCGGCTGGGGTGGACGACGCGAGTCACCATGGGCGGAATTCTCCTGGCATTGGGCCTAGCGTGGGGGTTCGTGCTCGACCACGTGCATGATCGCACTCACGACCACGTTCTCGGCAGCGCGTCGTTGACGAGCGTGGGATTTACCGTGCCCGACAAACATCGTATGGCCCTCCATGGTCGCCGAGGCGAACAGGGCGAGGCGGCGCACCGCGGCGGGCGAGAGATCCGGGCGCATCGCGGCGATGGACTCGCCAAGTACTTCGCGTTCCCAACGGTAGATCTCTTCCATGAAGCGCGCGGCGTCCTCATCGTGGTTAGCCATGGCCCAGAGTTCGGGGAAAAAGCCCGTGGTCTCGGGGGAGCCAAGATCCGAGAAGACGTAGCGTACGATCGCTTCCAGCTGTTCTCTCGGATCCGCCGGAACGCTCGACAAGACATCTTCGAAGGCGGACTCGTATTGGTGGCGCACGTGGGTTAGTAGGTCGCGCAGGAGATGCTGCTTGGTGGCGTAGTAGTAGGTGAGGTTGCCGACGGTGATGCCGCAACGGTCGGCAACGGCGCGCATGGTCAGCCCGTGATAGCCCTCCTCAATGAGCGTTGTCCTAGCTGCCTCGAGGATCTGCTGGAGGCGCTCCTCACCCTTGGCTGAAACGCCGGCCCCGGGGCGTGCGCCTCGCCGGTTCATGGGTGGCTCTTCGCGGTCCTGATCATGGACCCATGGTATCGAATGCACTGTCTCGATCAATCGCGAGTGTTGACAGGCACTTCGGTGACTGCCTATCTTTAGGACATCTGCACTAAAAATTCAGCGCGTGTCGCAGCCGCAAGTCGCTTCCGCGATCAGCGCTCCGCGTGCGTGGTGGGCGCCCTTGTGGGCGCGTCTGCTCGAGATCCCCGTCAACCTCAGGGAAGGACCGCCCCGATGGACTCGATGCCACGCTCGCCCCTGCCGATCACTCCACTCATCCCCCTCCTTGTCGCCGCCAGCGTGGGCGCGCCCGCCTGGGGGCAGCTGGAAGAAGTGCTGGTCACTGCGCAGAAGCGCGAGCAGAGTATCCAGGATGTGGGCATCGCCGTGTCCGCCTTGAGCGGTGATCAGATCCGCCAACTCGGTCTCGGCAACGCGCAGCAGATCACGGCACTCGCGCCCGGTGTGGGCACGGTGCAGCCGAACGGCGAGGCGAACTACGCCATCGCAATCCGCGGCGTGGCCAACAGCGACTTCACCACCAATGTGGAGAGCCCAGTTGCCATCTACCTCGATGAGGTGTACGTAAGCCAGATGTCCGGTGCCGGCTTCATGCTCTTCGATATGGAGCGGGTGGAGATTCTGCGCGGACCTCAGGGCACCTTGTTCGGCCGCAACGCGACGGGCGGTTTGGCCCATTTCATCACCGTCAAGCCGTCCTTGGATGCCTTCGACGGTTACGTGCAGGCCTCTGGCGGCTCCTTCGATCAGTTCAAGCTAGAGGGCGCCGTAGGCGGGCCTCTCAGTGAGAAGGTGGCGTTCCGCGCTTCCGCTGCGCTGCACTACAATGACGGCTACGTCGATAACCGATTCTTGGGCGAGACCCTCAACAATGCGAACGATGAGGCAGGGCGCTTTCAGCTATTGATCGCGCCAAGCGACACGGTGGAGGTGCTTCTCAACGTGCGCGGTGGCCAGCAAGACATACGCACGGGGTTCTTCGAGAACGTGACCTCGCTGGAGTTTGGCACGCTGACGCCCGGTGAGCCCAACCCGGTGTTGGACGGCTACTTCGACCCTGACCGCAACGATGATGTGTTCGCTGGTGACTACGACCGACCGGGCTTTAACGTCCTGGACACCTTTGGTGCCACGGCCACGATCACGATCGGACTCACCGATAGCATCGAGCTCACTTCCATCACCGACTACCAGACCGTCGAGCGGGACTATATCGAGGATTCCGATGCCTCACCGGTTCCCCTATTCAACTTCTTCCTAACTACGGATGCTGAGCAGTTCTCACAGGAACTTCGCCTAAGCGGCGGCGCGGAGCGCGTTCGTTGGACGGCGGGCGCCTACTATCTCGATCTAGACATCAACGACTCCAACGGCGCGGAGACCGAGCCCTTCATCGATCCGGTGAGTGATACGCCGGCCCTGTCGGGCCTCGATAACCCGTACACGACGACTACCGAGTCAATCTCTTTGTTCGCCCAGATGGAGTACGACCTAACGCCTTCGACCACTGCGATCGCGGGTGTACGCTGGGTACAGGACGACAAGGCTCACGACTACTCCATCAACGCTGTCGACTTCGTTCCTGGGACGGTGCAGCGGAACGGAAATCCGAACATCCTGGAGACCATCGGCACCTACGAGGGCGAGCGGGATGACAGTATCTGGGCAGCGCGTCTGGCGCTAGAAGCGCGGCCTGCTGACGGCGTATTGCTGTACGGCAGCTACAACCGCGGCGTGAAGGGCGGCGGCTTCAACTCGCCGATCTTCCCCGTGGCAACCTTCGATGACGCCACCTTCAGCTACGCACCGGAGGAACTGGATGCCTTCGAGCTCGGCTTCAAGGCCGACCTGCCCGGTGGGTTGGTGCGTGTGAATGGCGCGGCGTACTACTACAACTACGACAACTACCAGGCTTTCACGATCGTCGGCATCGACACGATCACGCAGAACGCCGACGCGCAGAGCCGCGGCTTCGAGCTGGAGTTGCAGTCGAACCCTGCTGAGGGCTTATCGTTCCTCGCCGGTATCGCCTACAACGATATCGAAGTAGACCTCGGCGCAGGCCTACCGCAGACCACGTCGGTGCAATCACCGGAGTGGAACTTCAATGCATTGGCTCGCTATGAGCGCCAAGTGTTTGCGAATGGTGGTTCCCTGGCGCTGCAGACGGACATGCAGTGGCGCAGTGAGCACTTCTTCGCCCTAACGGGCTTGGAGACGGTGACCGAGAACGGCTACGCGGTTTGGAACGCCGCCATGAGCTACACCTCGCCGGATGGGGCGTGGGTAGCGACTGCCTTCGTCGAGAATCTCACGGACGAGGAGTACCTGGTGCAGACCTTCGACCTGTCTGGGACGGACGTCTTCGGCCTTACAGAGCAGTACTACGGCCGGCCACGCTGGGTAGGTGTCCGCTTGGCCCGCTACTGGCGTTAGGAGACACGTCAGACCATCGTGGTAGCATCGAACCGTAGCGCGGGGCGGGCAGCTGTCGCCGTCGAGCTAACGAAATCGCAAGGAGTGAGTCACTGTGCCTAGAACCCTAGACCGGGTGATCAGATGGACGGCAGGCGCCGTTGTCGCGTTTGCGATGGCCTCCGTGGTGGGGGCCCAAGGGGTGTTTGAGAGTCCGACGGTAGCGGAGCTAGACGCGGCGGACTCCGCACACTGGATCTGGGTGAACGACATCGCTTTCTTCAACCTTGCGAGCGGGCGGGCTGTGTTGGCGGATGCGGACTCGGGGCGCGTCCTCGGCCACCTCAGCACCGGGGTCATGGCCGGCAAGCTGGAGATTCCGCGAGACTACTCGATGATCTACTCCATCGAGACCCACTACTCGCGCACCACGCGTGGCGAGCGAACGGACATTGTGGCGTACTACGATCCCTCCACGCTTTCGCCGGCCGGGGAAGTCGTGTTGCCCCCGAAGAGGCACAGCGGGCTCACTAGCCAGGGCTTCAGCGGCCTTACGGACGACGATCGATTCCTGCTGGTATACAACTTCACCCCAGCCCAGTCAGTCACGGTGGTGGATTTGGCTGGGCGCAAGGTGGTGAGCGAGATCCGCACGCCCGGCTGTTCGCTGGTATACCCGGTGAGCGGTCTGCGCTTTGGCATGCTGTGTGGCGACGGTCGAATGCTGGTGATCCGCCTCGACCAAGCGGGGCAAGAGGCAGACCGCGCGTTCAGCCCGAAGTTCTTTGATCCTGCCGTCGATCCGGTGACCGAGAAGGGCGTGCGCCACGGCGACACGTGGTCCTTCGCGTCCTTCCAAGGCATGCTGCACTCGCTGGATGTCAAGGAGGGATCCGGGTCCGCGCTGGAGCCCTGGTCGCTTGTAGGCGATGCTGAACGTGCGGCCAACTGGCGTCCCGGTGGGCATATCCATCTGGCCTACAGCGGTCCGCTCGACCGCCTCTACAGCGTGATGCATCAGGGAGGCGAGGACACGCACAAGCAGCACGGCGAGGAGATTTGGGTGTACGACCTCAGCCACCGCAGGCGCGTCGACACGATTCACCTCAAGCATCACGCCGGGTCGATCGCAGTGACCGGAGACGAGGACCCGCTGCTCATTGCGTTCATTCTTGAGGAATCGGATGTGCACGTGTACGACGCGCGTTCGGGCGCCTTTCAGCGCACGATATCGGGTCCGATAATGGCGACGCCCACGATGGTGCATACGCGGTGAATGAGGCTGTTTGGTCTATCGGGTCGGTCGCCGCAGACCCAGCGTTGCGGATGGCGATCGCCTGGGCGCTGGCCGGGGTCTTCGCGCTCGGTGTCGCCCACAAGCTGGGAGCCCCCAGCGCGTTCCTGCTTACCCTCAGGCAGTACCGGGTGCTGCCCGGGTGGGCTCAGCTGGCCGCGGCCACGCTGGTGATCTTCAGTGAGCTGGCGGTTACCGCGGGCTTGGTACTGCGCCCGTCAGCTGCCTATGTGGGGTGGGCGACGCTGGCCCTGCTAGGTTTGTACACAGTGGCAATCGCCTTCAACTTGGCACGAGGACGCCGCGATATCGACTGCGGCTGTTCGGGACCCGCCTTGCGCCAGACCCTGAGCGGTTCGCTGCTGTGGCGCAATGGCGTGCTGATGCTACTCGCGCTCTGCCTGACTGCGCCGCTCAGCGCATCGCGCTCGCTACACTGGCTCGATGCGGTTGCGGCGCTCGCCTTCGCGGGCGGTGTTCTGCTCGTCTACATCACTGCCAATCAGCTGATCGCTAATGAACGTCGCCTAACAGAGATGTTGGCTAGATGACCATCACCACCGCGCTTGTGGCCTCGAACCTACTCCTGTGGGTCTTGGTAGTGGCGCTCGGCCTCACGGTGTTGGCGCTCGCCCGGCAGATCGGCGTGCTCCACGAGCGCGTTGCACCGGCGGGGGCGTTGATGGTGACCGGTGGGCCGAAGGTGGGGGAGCAGCTCGAGCCGATGTTCCTCACGGACATTACCGGTAGGGAGGTGCGCTTGGCCGAAGCCTCGCCGAGTGGGCAGAGCACGCTGGTGCTATTCGTCTCGCCCACCTGTCCGGTGTGCAAGACCCTGCTGCCGGCGATCAAGTCCGCCGCCGCGGCAGAGCGCCAGTGGCTGGCGGTGGTGTTGGCCTCGGACGGAGAACTCGCGGAGCAGCAGCGTTATGTGGCAGCGGAGTCGCTGGAGCGTTTCCCCTACGTGCTCTCCACCGACCTTGGGATTCGGTTCCAGGTCGGCAAGCTGCCCTTCGTGGTGTTGATCGACGAGCAAGGCGTGCTGCGGGCCAAGGGGCTGATCAACTCCCGCGAACACCTGGAGAGCCTGTTCGAGGCTCAGGAGCGTGGGGTAGGCTCGATTCAAGAGTTTTTGGAGCGACGTACGCGCGGTGCCGCCTAGGCGGCGACAGGCCTACGCCAAGGAGTGATCGATGAAGTGGTTGGATAGGTTTTTCGAAGCACGCAGCCGTGGGCTTGCCCAACGTACTTCGCGGCGCAGCTTCCTGACTCGCGTGGGCACTGGCCTGGTTGGTGCTGCGGCTAGCGTGCCGTTGTTGCCCGTCGCTCGAGCCCAGGGTGCCGGCGGCGGGGAGAGCCGTCGCGCCGAGGCGCCGTGGGAACCGGACGCCACCAGCCCCCTCGGCGATCCCGCCAGCTGCGACTACTGGCGCCACTGTGCCATTGATGGCTTCGCCTGTAGCTGCTGCGGCGGCACCCAGACCCAGTGCCCGCCTGGCACGGAGTTGGCACCGCTTACTTGGTTGGGTACATGCAGCAACCCTGTCGATGGCAAGGACTACATCATCAGCTATAACGACTGTTGCGGTAAGACGAGCTGCGGTAGTTGCCCGTGCTATCGCAATGAAGGCGAGCGGCCGATGTACATGCCGCAGAAAAACAATGATACCAACTGGTGTCAAGGCGTCACTTCCAACGTCTATCACTGCACGATCGCCGCGGTCGTGGGCCATGCAACAGAGCTCGGCTGACCATCCCCTGCGTTGGGCGGCGCTTGCGGCATTGGTGGCGAGTGCGGCCTTCAGCACGCCCGCCGGCGCTGAGCACACGGCGCAGGCGAACTTTCTGCTCCACTGCGCCGGTTGCCATCGTATCGACGGCCGCGGCTTCGAGCCCGAGGTGCCGGATTTGACGCGGGAGCTCGCGGACATGCTTCGGGTGCCCGGAGGCCGTGAGTACCTGGTTCAGGTGCCAGGGGCGTCGCAGGCGCCCGTGTCTGACGCCGAGCTCACCGCGCTGATCAACCTGGTGGTGGAGCGCTTTGCACCACAGGCGGTGGCGCGCGGCGAGGCGGTGCTGACCCTCGAGGAGGTGGTACGCCATCGCGCACGTAAGCCCCTCGATATCTTCGCCGAGCGAGCGCGCTTGCTGGCCCTGATCGAGCAACTTGGGCAAGCGGACGCATTGACCTTGGAGCAAGAGGACACAGAATAGGGCGCTGGCCCTGATGAGGTGGCAGGCAAAGGAGGCCGCCAGTGTCTGACGTTGAGATCCGTCTGTTGGGACCCGGCGAAGGGCAGTTCTTGCAATCGGTGGCCGAGGATGTATTTGACGGCCCCCTGCGCCCGCCGCTTGCGGAGCAATTCCTGGCAGACCCCAGGCACCACCTAGCGGTGGCATTGCACGAGGGTGCGGTAGTGGGCTTTGCCTCGGCAGTGCACTACGTGCATCCCGATAAGGCACCAGAGCTATGGGTTAACGAGGTGGGTATTGCGCCGCCCATGCGGCGCAAGGGCATCGGGCGCGCCTTACTCGGTTGCCTGAGCGAACACGCCGTTCGGCTCGGCTGCCGTGAAGCATGGGTGCTAGCCGATCCGGACAACACCATCGCCTGCAGCTTCTACCAAGCGCTTGGGGGAGCCGCCTCGCCCGCGGTGATGTACAGCTTCCGTCTCTAAGACCAGGCCCCGGGTGAATGCGCGGTAAACTGCGTCCAGCGACGCCTAGACCACACGCTTGCGGGGAGCTTAGCGAGAATGCAGTCGGATCAAGCAGGAGAGATACGCGACGACTTAGTGAGCACGGCAGTGCAGGCGCTTTCCACCTTGGCGACCGTGGTCGTGTTCTCGGTCATCGCTTGGGTGCTGCGCAAGGCAGAAGGTGCCACCAGCGACGTCGCCATCCACATCAGCAACGGCTTCATGCTGCTCGCCCTAGCGCAGCTGGTCCTTCCATCATCGAGCGGTTTCTGGCTGCAGATGATCGCCGGACGCCGGGACTTTCCCGGCGCCACAGGCCTTACGATTGTGGTGGGGATGGCCTACGTAGCCCTGACCGTCGCCGGTGCGATGGCCATCTTTGAGGGCGTTAAGGCGTTCGGCGTATCTACCTAGTGTGCTGTCCCAGAAGTTCGTTGAAAAATACGCGGGTACTTTTCGCCCCTGAGTACGTTGCTCCTCCTCCCGTGGGGCCTGCCACGCTCGTCGTCGCGCCGCACCCAGGAACGAAGGCCCCGTGCTACTCGCTGAGCGTCACCTTGTTTACCAAGCGGCCTACTAGAAATTCGTAATCGGCAACCAGCTGATGATCTGTAGGCTGGCCGTTACCCGCGCGTACTCTTGGGCGTTGTAGCATGTCGTGCGCGGCAGGCGCCAGCCGATCTCTTGCTGCTCGATGCAGATGTTCGCAGGGATGTCCCTGTTGTCCGTATAGTGCAGGGATGAGCTAAGCACGGTCATAGGTGTGGCCGCTGTGCTGACTTGACCGGGGATGTAGCGGATTTTTTCGACCTCACGCTCCGCGGCCTCCATGATAGCGTCCGAGTCGGCGGTGATCGGGTTGCGCGTGTGGCGGACCAGGGTGGGGGCGCCGTCGCCGTCCACGTCGACATACAGGTTGAGCCGAAAGATGCCCTTATCGACGCAGGCCTCCTTGATGCCACCTGCGGTGCGACACACCTCGTTCGACAGTAGGTGTTCGTACCAGGTGGTCCCGTCGTCCACGATCTCCTGCGGGGCCACGTAGTCGATGCCGTACTTGTCTTCGAATAGACCGAGGTTGGGGTAGCTGCTCACCTTGCATCGGCGGCCGATGCAGCGGACCACGACACGAACGCTCATGACCACATCCACCGGCTTGCCGTCGATGCGGGCCGGGCGGAAACGCGCGCGTCGCAGGCCATGATAAGTGGCCGCGACGAGGCGATCGGCCTGGCCGTCTTCAAAGGGCTCGTAGAGGCCGCACTTCAGGCCGTCGGCGCGGCCGCGGCGGGAGACGAGCACCTGGCAGTTTACGGTGGCCGTGCCGTTGTCCCAATTGGCACCATCGGGTTTCTCGATCATCCTGCTGAGCTTCAGGCGCCCGCCCTCTGGGTCCGCTGGCTCGTACTCGGCGGCGTGTGCGGTCCCCACCGCACCGCCCCAACCCACGGCCAGGCCCAGCAGACCAGCGATGACACGTCGACGCGACGACGGGGATTGGGATCGGGCCATCTGGGATACTCCTCTCCAAGCAAATGGGCGTTGCACCACTGCAACACTGATCCAAAATGATCGCCAAGTCCCGAAGCGTACATCGTCAAGCTGTCGTTGGCTCGTTGTATTGCAGCAAATTGCGCCGATTGATGTGGCCAGGAGGGGCAGGCATCGCGCCAGCAGCTGTGGTGTCCCAGCAACAGCTGAAGGGAGGGCAGGGGCGAGAGGGAATGTGACGATCGGCTGTGCTAGCGTCAAAGCGACGTGAAGTGGACCTGGAGAGGCGAACGTGAGCCCCCAAGCTGCGGCCGGTTACTCCGGCACCCCTCTGTGGAAGAAGTTGGGCCTCAAGGCGGGTCATCGCGTACGTCCCCACCAGCCCCCTAGTGATTACGCGCGACTGCTTGCGCCCATCCCGGACGGGGTGGTGTTCTCGGCTCGATTGCGCCGCGATATCGATCTCTGGCACCTGTTTACGCGCCGACGCCGCGAGCTGGAGCGCCTGCTGCCGACGGCGATGGCACAGATCCGTCGCGATGGCATGATCTGGGTGTCCTGGCCCAAGCGCGTGTCGGGGGTGGACACGGACGTCACCGAGGACACGGTGCGTGAGGTGGCTCTACCTATTGGGCTTGTTGATGTGAAGGTCTGCGCGGTGGATGCGACCTGGTCAGGGCTAAAGCTCGTGATCCGCAAGGAGCTGCGCTGAGCGCATTGCCGCGAGCCGCATCGCCTACCGCTGATAACGCCGCCAGTGGGCCGGGTCGCCGTGCGTCCGCAGCTGCGGCCTGGGTATGATGCGCGCTGATTTACGCGCCCAGCGCCCTTCGCTTAAGCAGCAGGAGAAGCTCCTATGTCCGATCGCATCGTATTTCGTTCTGGTGAGGCCTTGGTGGCGGGCGGCCCGCCGTTCACGGCAGCCGAGCCTGAGGTAGTCATCGGTGAGTTGGACGGCCCGGTTGGCAACGCGCTGGCCACCTTGACAGGTGATCAGGCCATGGGTCACTCCAAGGTGTTTGCCATTCTCAACACCAACATCCAAGTACGTCCCGTGACCCTGTGTGTGAGCAAGGTGACCGTGAAGAACACACGTTACACGAACATTCTCATGGGCACGGTGCAGGGAGCAATCGCCAATGGCGTGTTGGACGCAGTGCGTGAGGGCTACATCCCCAAGGAGAAGGCTAACGACCTAGGCATCATCTGCAGCGTGTGGCTCAACCCCGGGGTGGCGACGGACGATAATCTCGATCATAAGGCTCTGTTCGAGATCCATCGCAAGGCGATGACTGAATCGATCCGTAAGGCGATGCAAAACGAGCCGTCTATCGACTGGCTGCTGGAGAACCAGGAGAGCATCACCCACAAGTACTACCAGATGGGGTTGGACGGCAAGATCTGATGGCGCGCGTCGGCCCCCCCCGCCCGCGCGGGGCCCACGCCGAGAGCTCCAATCCGTACTTCGCTAGCGCGCTTTAGATGGCCTTTACGATTCGCGTGTGGTATGGCTTTGTCCGCGGGGCGAACTCGGTGATAAGCTCAACGTCGCGACCG
>JBCCWS010000080.1 GCA_039193195.1 Pseudomonadota bacterium | reverse complement strand
CGGCAAGGCGGCCGAGATGAGCGCCTTGGCCTGGTTGAGGATGAGCGTTACGCCGTGGGTGGGCATGGGCTACTCGCCGGCCTGGGCCTTGGTCTCGGCCGCCTTTGCGGTCTTGCCACTGCGCTTGCGGCGGCCCTCTTCGGCGGCCTGGAACTCTCGAAGGTCATCATCGCTGCAGTTGCGGAACCCCTTCGCATGGAATTCGAAGTAGTCCGCCTGATCGACAACGACAACTTCGCCGGTGTCCGTCTTTTTCATGGGTCGCTGGAATGCCATGGTCACTTACCTCTCAGCTCTTGTACTTGAGTCCAATCACCACTATGTCGCCGTCGTCGTCGGCAACATCAGTCGCTTCAAATTTCCGATCACCTACTTCCCACGCATCGCCCTCTGCCCTGCGAGGCACGTCCTCTCGCATAACGGTGACGCTTGGGTAGTGGCGACTGATTGTCTGCTCGCCGAGCGAGAGCGCTTCATAGGGCTCCCGGAACAGGGCGGGGTAGACGGTGCGCGCGGTACCATTCGCTGGTCGATAGCGAACCTGCGGATGCTCATCCGCATCGACCATGACCTCGAGCGCAATGCGCTGAGTGGCCGCGCGCACCGACACTAGGCCGCGACTCCGGTGCCTGGCGTGAGAATGACCACGCCCTCGGTCGCGCTGGATGCCGCTGCCTCTGCAGCCAGGGCAACGAACTCGACATCACCGGCCGCAGTCGTCCCGCCAAGGCGGGTGAGCGAGTTGGCCGAGGCATCCCAGTCCAAGCGCTCTAGCTGCCCCCACGCGACGCCGGCCACCTTCGGGGCGGAGATGAACCGACCCACGATCCGGAAGGTGATCAGCTCATTCGCCTCCGCGTCTTCGGTGGCGACCGCCAAGCAGTCGTTGATGATGTAGAAGTTGCCGGATACGGCGCCGCCTGCCAGCGAAGCGGTTACCGTTTCGCCCGCGTTATCGTAGTTCTTCACGTCAAACTCTCCTTTGATGACCCCACAAACAACAAACGCCCCGAAGGGCGTTGGCAGTCAGCGTGTCGGTTGGGTACCGGGATTACTGACCGGGGTTGTACTGAAGTCCGCGATGATCGAGCTGCACGGCGTCCACGTCGTGACGGACCTTGAAGGTCACTCCGTCCACGTGGAAGGCAACCTCCTCATCCAGGAACGGCTCGTCGTTGCCATCCAGGGTGATGACGGCCACGGTGTCCGTGCCCTGCGAGGTCGCGCCGTACCACTCCGTCGGCATCGAGTCGAAGCGGTGATCGGTGATCACGTCGAACTGGCCACGGTGCACGTTCGCGGTGCCGGAGTTCGAGATATCGACACCCCCGGCGCCCGCCCGCTTGGGGTCGGCCGTGCTGTTCACGAGCTCCCACATACGGTCGTGCAGAGCGTAGGGGCCAATGAGGAAGGCCAACCGCGCACCGGTCCGGGCGTAGCCGCCAACCGAGGTCTGCAGGGCCATGGCGTTGCGCATCGCGGAAACGGAATCGATGCTGGGAATAGCGGCCGTCTGCACGTTGTTGTGGGCCGCGTCGAAGATCGGCAACCCATCCTCGTCCATGTTCGGATTACCCATGAGCACCGCGTACACCAGGTCGCCCACGAGCTGACGCGCGGCTCGCGCCAGTTTCATCGGGGTCTCCGTGAATGCACCCAGGTCGTCATTGATGATGGTCTGGCGAGTCACCGGCACGATCTCGCCGAAGGTCTCCAGCTGAGCACTCTGACCGCGGTCGTCCATCTGGACCGTACGGTACTCACCGTTCGGAAGCAGGCGGCGCAGACTCGGGAGTTGACCGGCGCCTACCATGTGCTGGCGCTTGAAGTCCGATGCGGACATCGAGCGCGTCCACAACTGGTAGGTCTCGGGGTGAACATCCCAGCCGACGAGCATCGACTTGTTGGCAGCATCACGGAGAATCTCCGGGAAATCGTCCGTGTCGGCGAACGCGCGGCCAATCACGGTCATGGGATTACCCACGACCGGAATCCCTGCGTTGCGCAAGGACATCTTCGCCATCTCCTTGAGCCCCATGCTCGTGAACTCACTGGTGCGGTCCACAGCTATGTGCCGCTTGTCGTCGGTGCCGTAGACTTCAGTCACCTTCGACTTCGCCAGAATCGCCTGAGCCGCGCCCTTTCGGAACTTGTCGCTCTGGTCCTCGCCGGCGTCGACGCGATTGGTGGAGTTCACCGTTTCCACGCTGTTGTAGGTCGTGCTGAAGGCGATGATGCGATCCTTCGCCTGATCGGCCGTGCAGGTCGCGTCGTTCAGCATCTCTGTCACAAGCGCTTGAGCTTCGACGGTGTCGGGGAGCGCGCGCGCGAGCGTGTTGATCTGCTCTCGGCGAGCGTTCTCCGCCTTCTGGAAGTCCGCCATGGTGAGCGCAGCGGGTTCACTCGTCGGAGTGTCCTGCTCGTTGACGACCGGCGCGGAGTTGGTGTTCTCCGTTGTAGACGGCGAATCCGAAGCTGCCGCCGCACCCTTCTGCTTGTTAGGGGGCATGTTCCTCTCTCCTGTCTTCGTGGGATGGCGTCTTGCGCCGGATTCGAAGTGCTTGGCACGTAGTGCTGCGGCGGCTTCGAGTTCTTCGGTTTCGGCCTCGACAGTGAAGTCGGCGAATCCGGATGTGACCGCCTCCTCGTCGAAGAGCCATGTCTCGTCATCCATCATGTCGCGGATGGCTGCCAGGTCGCGGCCCGAACGGCGCTGGTAGATCCGCGCGATCGCGTTGGTCATCTTCTCGATGACGTTGGCCGTGCGGCGTAGATCTCTATGGTCACCGACGGCCCAACTCCACGCGTTGTGAATCATGATCTGAGCGCCTTCGGCGATACCGAGCTGCCCCTCGTCCGCGACCATCGCAATCACACTTGCCATGCTGGCGGCCATACCGACGATGTTCACGGACACCGTGGCCTTGTGCTGGCGGATCAGGTTGAACATGGCGATGCCATCGGAGACGTAGCCACCGGGCGAGTTGATTCGCAGCGCGATCTCGTCCACTTCGCCGAGCTCGTCTAGGCGCTCACCGAACTCATCGGCGGTGATGTTCCAGCCGATGACGCCGAACACATCGATGTGACAGACGCGCTTGTCGCCCTCCTCGACGCGGAGCGCGAACCACTCCTCCGTGGCGTGCTGCTCGAAGTGCTTGGACAGATGCTCTCGCTCGAGCTTGTCGTACTCGGCCAGCCACTTCGGCTTTGCCATCGCCACGGCATCGATATCCATGTCGTCCTCCTTGTTCATTCTGTTGAGGCGAACCAGCGCCGCCCGTCGAGCCTGCGAGGCATCGGTTTCGCTCTCTCCTCGATCGGTGCCCCTCTGCTGCTCGATCTGCCGCAGCCGCTGCGTGCGGTGAGGATTCCGACCCCGCCGCATCTGGACCTCGGTGAGAGACTCGAGGCCGCCTTCGATCGAGGCCATCTCCCCGGCAATCTCTCGCTGATAGTCGACGTACACCTGACCGGGACCGACGAACAACGCATCCTCCATCGTGCTCATGTCGACACCCCTGAGGAGCTCGGGAGGAATCAGGCTGTACACCAGCGCTGCGCGGATCTGTGCCCGGTGGAGCGGCTTCACAAATCCACACGAGAAATCCGAAGTCAGGCGTTCGAACACGCGGTGGTGCACGGCCTGCTCCATGCGTCGGCTTGAGTAGCTACCTTCGTAGTCGTTGGCCGCTGGGCTATAGGGAGCCTTGGCACCACCAGATGCAGCGCGGATGTTCTCCCGACGCCACTGCTGGAAGTTGTTGTTAGGGCGCGGGTTCTCATGCAGGTTTAGCTTCTCGCCCGGCGCCAGCTTGTCGAAGAGCATGCCCTCTTCGAACAGGAATTCAGCCGGTCGCGCGTCACCTTGATCACCTGCTTCGAGACCAAGATCACGATCAATCGAAAGCACGATGGCCGCCGCCATCTTGAAGGCGATCAATTCGTACTGTTCACCCTCTCGAAGGTCTTGCAGCCGATTCATGCAATTGGCGAACACGGACATCCCGCGCAGCTGCCCCACTCGCTGCATGTGCGCCACGTGCAGCATCTGCGATGCAGGGACCTCGATCGTCTCGCGCAGGAGCGTCTGGGTACCGAGCCAGTCGTTGGGGTGCTGGCGGTAGATCCTGAACGCCACCGGACGACCCCAGTCGTTGGTGATGATCCCGTCCGGCGCGTCTTGCGTGAACAGATTCTCTGGGCAGTACTCGGCCTCGAGGAGTTGAACCGACAACGGCAAGGCCATGTCGCGGGAACGATGAAGGCCTGGGCGGCGCCCCTGCAGGAGTCGGCCGAAGATCTCGCCGTCTCGCAGCCAAGAACGGGCAGCAAGCGAGTGCATCATGCCGCGGTCGAGGCGCCCCGTGATCTCTACTTGCTCCCCGTGCTGCATGAGCAGCTCGTAGAGGAACTGATTCAGTGCGGTCGCGTCTGAGCCGTCCTGCAGGCGCACCATGGGGTACACCTGCACACCGTCGGGGCCGACTACGTGCGACACGACCATGTCCAGGATGGTGCTCGCGACGTCGTAGTTGGCTTCCAGCTCGCGGGCACGCTCACGGATGAAGGCACGGGACCTTCGCTGCGACCTGTTGGGGCCGAGCCGAATGCGCGGGGTTCGACGGCGACGATCATCACGTGCGGCCTCGTAGAGCTCCGCTTTCGCCCGGCGCTTGTCGCCCTGCTCTAGTCGATGGCGCAGCGTTTGACGATCCACGGTCACGTGTCGAATCTCCCCACGCTGCCGAAGTAGCGCTTGTTGGCGGGCGTGCTCGCTGCCCGTAGCTCGGCCTTCAGCCGGTCAAGTCGAGCGTAGAGTTCCGATAGGTCCCGGTACTCGACCTGGGAGGAGCTTTCGGGGCCACTGTGGCTCGATGACTTGGCCTTAGTGGCGTTCGTCAACGCCTGGTGCGTGGCATCGATATCCGCCTGAATGGCGACCGTTGATCTGCTCATGGTTGGCGTTCCTCTCAGCGTCGAACGTCTATGCGCCCGCGGGGCTCGATTCTGCGGCGCTGATCGCCACCGCCTCCGCGCTTGATAGGGGCTCGACGACGCACGGTCAGGCGCCGCTGCAGGCCTTCCTTCCAGGCCGCCGCGAGCGCGAGGTATTCGCAGTCGAAGTAGTGGTTGTCCCCTTGCTTCTTCCACTCCGCGCGACCGTTCCGGTGCACGATGCGTGTCTCCGAGGACATCTGTTTGCAGTAGTCGTCGTCGTGACCGGCGCTGATGTGGTAAGCGCCGACGGCGTCGATCGGCTTGGCCATGCGTGCGCGAACCCAGCTCTTGAAGCGATCGCTGTCGCAGTTCCAATAGCCGACGCCGGCCTTGCGCGCCTTGCCGCTGCGCGACAGCTCGGCGGGTGTGAACTGCAGGTGCTTGGTCAGGCGATCTCGTCCGCGTGCGGCGTGCGCCCACTCACGGTGAGCACTGACGAACTCGTACGCCTGCACGTCGTTGTACTGGGTGTCGATGAACGCGCCGATAATCTCGAGGCATTCGTCGCCGTACACTTGGTCCTTGAAGGTCTCCAGGGTGTCCCATGGATCGTTGAGCGGGTCGCTCCGATCAGTGCGACCGTGGATGTAGCCGTGGTCGATGCCCCACGACTCCATATCCATGCCCCAGGCCCGGACAACGTAGTAGAGGCCCCGCTTCTGCACGTCCACGCCCATCGTGAGGAACAGGGGGCCGTCGGGTAGTTCGTTGAGCTCGTAGTCTCCGCGGAGCTCGGCGACCTCCTCCCACTCCAGTCGGTCCCCGGCGATCCCACCGAAGCACTCGCCAAACTGGTTGTTGACGTTGCCGAGCAGCGCGTCCTCGTCTTCCAGTTTCTCGGCACGAAGATGGGCGGCCACCGCCTTGGGCCAATTGCGTCGGAAGCCTAAGAGGCCTGACACCCAGAAGCTGACAGCGTCTGTATCCGGGGGCTCGCCGCACACCTCCCCGAGTTCGTTCACCCATTGGCCTGGCGCGACGTAGCGTTCAAGCTGATTGCGGATCCAGTAGTCACGGTCCGACTGGCTGTGCTGGTGGCCGCACCGGTTGCACGACAGACGCGCGGCGCGCGCGATCTTCGTGGGCGTTCCCAACGCTCGGTCTAGGGTCAGGAGCGCAAGCTTGGGAATGAAGTACTCGCCACACCCGCGACACGGGACGGCGCACTCATGCCGAGTCCCTTCCTGCCACTCCCGCCAGATCCGCGACTGCAGCTGATCTGGCTCGGCCACGGTGAATCGGACGAACCCGTGGTCATCCTCATAGGTGGCGATCAGGCCTTTGCTCGGGGTCGACGTGGCAACGACGCGCCCATCTGCGAACGTCTCCGTTCGCGCGATCGCGTCTTGCATTGGATCCGAGTCATCGCCCCGACTCGGGTCCATGCCGTCGAGCTCATCGACGAACACCAGCGCTGCGGGTTCACCGCGCAATCCTGACTTCGAGCCCGCCCACGTGAACCGGAACTTCGCCGAAGGAAAGAGCTTCAGAGTCTTCTTGCTCTCGCCCTTCGACTCCATGATGGTGGAGCGGAGCTGCGCCGCCGACTCGACCATATCCATGAATCGAGGCTCGGCCGTCTCGAGCACGAACTTCTCAGTGGGTGCCACGTAGAGGATCTGCGTCGGATCCTCATCCAAACGCTGCCCCGCGACGGTGTTGCAGGTATCCGTCTTGGACATCTGCGCGCCGCACACCACGACGACGATCGTGTAGCGCCTGCCGTCATGGACCCCGGTCGCCATCGCCCGCGCCGGCGCGATCATGTAGGGGGTACGGCCCATGTCGAATGGGCCGGGAATCGCAGCCTTGCCCTCGGGGAGCTTTCGCTCCGCCAGCCCCCAGGCGTCAGGAGTCCTTAGTGGCCTCGGCTTCAGGATCCTCGAAACTTGGATCCAAGCCCGTTCCAAAGGACTCAAAGAGGGAACTGACATCCGATAGCAGCCCCTTGAATGCCTTGAGCAAGATGATGCGAACCTCGGCTTCGTCGTCCGTCGCTGCCAAGTCACTGGCTAGTGACGATGCAAGGCCTTCCAGGCGTGACTTCATCGCCGCCCAACCGGTCACGAGAACGCGAATCGCGTCATCCAGCGGAATGCTGGAGCCCTCCTCCTTCGCCGCCCGCGCCTCAGCGAGACGAGCGTTGGCTAGGTCAAGCCGCCGCCGGATCTGGGCGTCGGTCTCCTCTTCGCCCTCGGCCGTCCTGCCTGCCCGCTGCGCCAAGTCGGCGCGCTCGAGGACAAGCTTCGTAGCGATCGCGAGTAGATCTAGGCCCTTGCCACGAACAGGCTTCGGGATGACGCCCTGGGCCACCCATTTTCGTACTGTCCGTATGGTGCGCTGACACTCTGCCGCGAAGCTTTCAACGGAAATCCAATGAGTTACAGCAGCATCCTCGGTGAAGGTGAAGAAGGTCCGTGAGGGTCAAAATCGTACGGTTTCTGCGATGCGTAGCACCGCATGCCTCTACGGCGTCACAGGACCCAGGATCGTGGCGTACACTGGACGGATGATCCTCCCCATCGAAGAGCTGGAAAGCGCGCTCAGCGAAGCGCTACGCACCATCACAGAGCTGCCGGAGTTAGAGCGGATGGTCGGCATCGAGTCGGTCACCCCGCCGGAAGACAATGACGTAACGACGCTGGGCCTATGGTGTCGCTACGAGATGGATCGACGAACAGCTGATAAGTTGGCTAGGCGTATCCGGCTAGCGATAGGCCGAGAGGACTTATGGGTCCAGGTGTCTAGCAGCGCGCGATATTGGTCGCCGTCACTCTCTTGCCGCGACGGCGATCTAGTCGTAAACGCGACAGGCATCGACCTAGACGGCGACATGTACATCACGTTCACGTGAGGGAATCCCGGCGCGACTGTCGCTAACCTAAGCGTCAGCCACCCAAGGAGCCCCCGGATGCTACGACTCACGTTGATCGCCGCCCTACTGATGCTGAGCGGCTGCGCTGCCTACATCACCGACATGCAGGAGCGCCGCACCGATACGCTCGCCGCCGCCACAGACAAGCGGGTGTGCCGCGAGTACAAGTCCCACATGCTGTTCCGCAACTGGGGGCTCGACGTCGCCGCCAAGGAGATTCAGAACCGCGCCGAGATGGACGAGCGACCCAGCGACCTCGAGGCTAAGGAATGGTGCGGGGGCAACTGGTAGGCGCCGGCATCACCACCGGTACAAAATCCATAGATGACAACGTGCGAACCGTCCACCATTCCAGAGCGAACCTGCCGCCCCCGATGCGATAGACCAGTTCGGCCGCGTTGGTGAATACCCGCCGCTCGGTTTCCAGGATGTCCGTCTTCCCACTGGCCGCTGGCACCCGAACCTACATGTACTTGTAAGGCGCGTCGCCTGCAGGCAATGCGGCGCACGCGCTGAGTGGTTGCGCCTCGGGGGCGCTGTCTAGCCACCCGTCCGGCTCATCGCAAACCACCGAGGCGATGGTGTTGCTACGAAGGCCACGATTGGACGCAGCCCATTCCTTAGGTGACTGCAGTGGGCGCCGAGGTGCCGCCAGGGCCAGGGCGGTCGGGGGAGCGGCGGCCGCAACGGCAGCGCTAGCGCCCAGCCGCAGGAAGTCGCGGCGGTTCAAGGGTTGTCCCCCGCGCCCGTGGCCATGTCGATCGCCTTCTTCGCCCGATCGGCAGCTGCTCGCAGCTCAGCGATGCGCGCGCCCATCAGCTCCACTTCGTTGGCGGCCACGATGCCGGCGTCGATGACGTCGTGCACATATGCGGCACCGTCCTGCACGGCCTGGGCCGGGGTGTCGCCTGGCCAACGCTCGCTTGCGCCGGGCACGGTCTCGGGGATCTCCACACGCTCAGTCGTCATCGGTTCGTCCTGCCTTGGTGATTGCTGTCTTCGTTCGCTCGCCGGCACCGATCAGGTCGACCAGCCGGTCCCTGAGGCGCTTGCCCTCGTCCGTCACTGCCTTGCTCATGGGCTGCACCTGGCCGCTCCACATGCGCCAGAGGAACAGCGCGACGAAGACCAGGGCAGCGGCGTTGGCCGCGCTGAGCACGAGGGTGGCCCACGCTAGAGCCTCCATTCGGCCACCTGCTTGCCAGCGAACGGCACCGGTACCCATGCCCCTACGCACACCGTCTGGGCGCCAGCGAATGCAGCCCCTGGCCATGTGTCGCGGTAGTTCCGCTCTGCCCGGGTGAGGGTCAAGCCCATCGAGCCCGAGAACCATCTGCGTAGCCTCACGGCAGGAACCCCGCACGTCGCGCGTAGAAACGAAAGTTGCGGTCGAACACGACCTCTGCCCTGGAGTCGAGAAGGCTGTTGAGCGCCTTCTGCACCTCCTCCTCAGCGAAGCGTGTCCACACCGGCGGCCCAAAGGCCTTCTCGATCGGCAAGCGCTTAGAGCCAGGCTTACGCGTGAACACGTGGCCACCCGCCTTGCCCGCGCCCTTGGGCACGAGGAACGACTTCGAGTGGCCCGGCTTCGGCCGCCAGAGCTCGCGCTTGCCAGTGGCGTTGTAGGTCACGCCCCGCTTCGTCTGCCGCGGTCCGTAGCGCGCCAGCGGGATCGGAATGCGCAGCGCTGTGATCACCGCGTTCGGATCGCGCGCCACCGCCTTCTTGATGCGGAAGGTGTTCTTGATGTCCCGCGCCTTGAGCCGGCGCTCCTTGCGCACCTGCTTGCGTGCCTCCACCGTAGCGTTGCGCGTCAGCTCGTTGACCGTGCGCACCATGGCGGGCCGCACGACCTTGGCCGGGTACTCTCGAGCGAGACGCCTCAGGCCGCGCAGATCAGCGCCGCCGGTCGACAGTGAGACGGGCACTACAGCCTGCCTCGGTCCCGCCCGATCATTCGCACGTAGCGCTCCCACACCTCGCCGGAGTCAGCAGTCGCCGTCATCCGCACCTGGTAGGCGCGCTCGTCAACTGTGCCCGTCACGAACAGCCGCAGCCTGCCCTCGGTATCGAACTGCAGCGACGAGAGCGTGACGGCCTCGGTAGCCGAGTCCTCGTTCTGAGGCAGCACGCCATCACTGATGATCGTTGAACTGATGAAGTTCGCAGTTGCCGCGGTCAGCTGTGCACCGTTCTCAAGGAGCGCAGACAGGTCGGAGTAGCGAGCCTGTGTCTCGCCTGGACCGACCGGCGCCGGCCACTCCATGAATTCGTTCGAATCGATGTCCCGCCACTTGATCGTCCGGTCATCATCGGGCGCCTGGAAGCTTGCCTCGGATGCGACAACGGATTGCCCCCCACCGAGTTCAACGATGATCACGTTCGGCCCGATCGAGCCGCCAGAAGCCTGCGTGTTGCCGCTTACAGTGATGCTGACCGCAGCCGGACCTGCCAGCGTCGCGTCAGGAGCAATGCTGCCCCCGAACGCCTGCGTGTTGCTCTGTACTACGATCGCTGCGATCTGCTCGCCGTCGATCTGTGCGGCAGGCGAAATCGAGCCACCCGAGGCCTGCGTATTCGACTCGACGGTGATCGACGCATTGGGCGATTCGCTCACGATGATCGCGTCGGGCGAGATCGTGGCCACTGGGCCAACGCTGTCCTCGACGACAACCTCAATGACCTGCTGCAGGGTCGCTGCCGGGCTAATCGTCCCGCCCGAGGCCTGAGTATTCGACTGGACGGTTATCTCTGT
>JBCCWS010000079.1 GCA_039193195.1 Pseudomonadota bacterium | reverse complement strand
TGTGTTGAACAGTGCACCCTGCGCTGTGGTAACGTCGTCCATTGGAAGGTCTTTTTTGTGTCCGAAAGTGCTGTGTCGTAACACCTTTCTAACACATCGAGGGCCTTCTTCTCTTTTGGCTCATGAATAATCCAGGCTAGTGGCCTGTCCCAGCAGTTTCGAAAGTGCTGAGCGAGCCCTTCATCGACGATCTGCGCGTTGCACTTCCTCGCAGTGGCTCAGGCCATGACTCGTCAGCGCGCCTTCATCTCGCCGACGAATGACTCGCTCATCACTCCCGAAACTGCTGGGACAGGCCACTAGTGCTCGCTCGCCCAGGCGAGGATGGCGCTCGCGCGCATCGCCCGCACCTGGGCGGGGCTGATCACCGCTTGCGCCGAGAGCGCCGCGAGCGAGCTGAGCACACATTGGCGATAGGTGGCGAAGTCGATGTCCTGGGCCGCGAAGTCGCAGGGGATCTCGGGGAACACCAAGGTGCGATTGGCCGGCACCTGGTACCAGCGGTTGCGTACGCCCCCGGGCCACAGCACGTCCACGATGCCCGTCGCCGCCTCCCCTAGGCCGAACCCCAGCAGCGGGCTGTTGCTCGACGCGTAGCTGCTCCCCGCTTGGGCGGGCAAGGTGACCGGTCGGCCGTCGCGTGGGCGCAAGGTGACGACGGCGCCGACGCCGTCTCGGTTCACGGTGCCCGCAGGCGTGATGCCGCGGGTGCCGAGCAGCCGCACCTTGATCCAACCGTTGCCGTTGCCGTCGTTCAGCTCCACCGAGAGATCGCCGTCCGCGTACTCGACGTCGGCGAACTCCCACACGCCGTCTTCCCCGGTGGGTAGGAAGGTCTGGGAGAACACGGCGTCGTCGAAGGGCGAGCCGTAGTCGATCGGATAGTCCGTGAGCGGCAACGGCTCGGCCAGGACGAGATTGGAGACGGAGACGATATCCGTGAAGCCGTTATTGTCGAGGTCGCCGACGGCCACGCCCTGGCCGTTGCGGCGGGCGTGGTCGGTGGTGAAGGCGGACGCGTCGGCGAAGGTGGCGCTGCAGCCTTGGTTGCTAAGGAGCACGCCGTCGTTGCTCGCGTCGACGCGCGGGCCGATGTCCATGCCGCCGTGGTAGACGATGTCCTGATCGCCGTCGTTGTCCGCGTCTAGGGCGGCGGCGCCCCAACCGAACGGTGTCGCTAGCAGATCACCCACGCCGGGGTCGGCGTAGGTGCCGTCCTGGCGGCGCAGGAACCAGCGCGAGGCGGAGACGCCGCGCGGTACCCCTACCTCCTGGCTGAAGTAGTCGCCGACGTTGGTCACGAACATGTCGAGGGTGCGGTCGCAGTTGTAATCGGCGAAGGCGAAGCCCATCCAGCCGCCGATGACGTCCGTGCCGGATGCCGTGGTGCGGTTGAGAAAGTGGCCTGTGCCGTCGTTCTCCCAGATTTGGATCAAGCCACGGTCGACACCGCCGAGGAAGGACAGGGGCACGGCAGCTTGATCATCGGCGTGGACCAGATCGACGTCACCGTCCTGGTCGATGTCGACCAGGGCGATGGCCCAAGTGATGGTGGGCTCGCCCGGGTTCGGCGGGGTGAAGCCGCGGGTCTCCTCGATCCCCGCGCTCACGCTCACGTCCTCGAAGCGACCCTCGCCGAGATTGCGGTAGAGCTGGTTGTGATCGTTGAGGGCGAAGGCCTCGCGTTCGATAGGGAACTGATGTTCGAAGCCGCAGGTCATGCCGCCGAGGTCGTCGGGCGCCTCGACGCAGGCGGACCAGGCGTTGGCGATGGCGATATCGAGCAGTCCATCGTTGTCGATATCACCCATCGCACACGCCAGATGAAGACGCGCATCACCGTCGAGTCCGGACGCCGCGCTGATGTCAGCGTAGGTGCCGTCCCCCTCGTTGCGGAAGAGTCGATTGCCCTGCGCCGTGCCGAGCACGAGGAGATCGGGGTCACCGTCGTTGTCGATGTCACCCGTGCAGACGCCGCTGCTGTCCTGGGCGGACGCGGCGACGCCGGCAGCCTGCGCCACGTCGATGAACGTCGTCTCGCCGGCGTCGACCAGTTGATTCTCGAACAGGCTGTTGGGCGCGTTGGGGCCGTTGGTCACGTACACGTCGAGATCGCCGTCCCCATCGTGATCGAAGACGGCCACGCCCGGGGCGCCGCGCGACTTCATCGGGGTGAATGGGATGTCCTCGGAGAGGTAGCGATCGCGGGCTTTCAACGTGTCGAACAACGCGTCGCGGGCGGACGGGGCGCGACGGTAGGAGAGGCCGGATGCGGGCTCGCGGGCGATGTCTTCAAAGGTCACTTGGCCAGCGGCGACGGTGGCGTGCGTACCGAGCAGTACGGCGGCGGCACCGAGCGCGACAAGATGGGGCTGAGCGAGTTGCTGAGGGAATCGCATGGGGCACTCTCCAGGTATCGATAGGACATAATATAAGCGTATCCGGCAGTTTTTGTGAAGTGTTCCGACGAGCGTCACGCGCGCAGAGATCGGCCCGTTTGCCGCGCTGCAGTAGTCGTTAGGTGAGACGTACTAGTAGTCGGTCAATTTCAGTGCTAGCTTGAAACGAGTCTGCTAGCGCAAGGATGCGCTGAAACATGTCCCAGGGAGGCTCAAGGGGGTACTGCTGCCTTCCGCTAGTGTCCTGAGTTAGAAGTTCGTTGATGAATTCGCGGCACCTTTTCGCCCCTGAACACGTTGCTCCTCCTCCCGTGGGGCCTGCCACGCTCGTCGTCGCGCCGCGCTCAGGGACAAAAACTCGCGTGCGAATTAGTCAACGAACTTCTAACTCAGGACACTAGGGAGCAGGCGAGCACTTCGCGCCGGCGTCATCGTCGTCCGCCAACGCCGCCGCCACGGCGTCCAACAGCTGCTGGCGAGAGAACGGCTTGGGAATGCTGATCGCACCCTCGGGAATTTTCGAATGCCCTTCCAGTAGAGGTGCCGCGTAGCCCGACATGTAGATGGCTCGAACGTTCTCGTGACGCTGTCGTACCGCTTCCGTCAGGGCGTCTCCCGACATGCTCGGCATCACGACATCGCTGAGTAGCAAGGTGGGCGGTGGGGTGCCGCCATCGAGCCGCTGCAACACCTCGCGTGGATCACCAAAGCTCTCGACCGTATGGCCGTGGCCGCGCAGGATGCCCTCGACCAGCAGCCGAAGCATGGGCCGATCTTCCACCACCCAAACGTTCGCCAAGGGTGGTGCCGAAGGCCGAGCGTCTCGCACTGTCGTCGTCGTCGCCTGCGGATCCTTGCGGGGCAGCGAGACTAGGAAGGCGGATCCTGCGCCAAGCTCAGAGCGCGCGGTCACGACGCCGCTATGCCTCTCCACCACCGTGCGCACGCTGGCCAATCCGAGGCCGGCACCAGTCTTTCGGGTCGTAAACAGTGGCTCGAAGATCCGCGCCAGCGTGTCCGGGGCCATCCCGGTACCGTCATCTTCCACCTCGATCTGCGCCCGCTCACGGTCGCCTCCTACGCTCAGCTGAATCCGCCCGCCCGGCTGCACCGCGTGGGTTGCATTCATGACGAGGTTGCACAGCACCTGCTGCATGCGCCGTGGAT
Source organism: Pseudomonadota bacterium (assembly GCA_039193195.1). Classification (NCBI taxonomy): domain Bacteria; kingdom Pseudomonadati; phylum Pseudomonadota; species Pseudomonadota bacterium. The sequence continues at coordinate 7,802 of JBCCWS010000079.1, read as the reverse complement.
CGATGTCGACCCACATCTCGTGGGTCGGTGGCCGGATCGTGAAGCGTATGTTCTCTGGCACGATGGAGCGCAGCAGCGGCTCGGTGTCTGCCAAGAAGGCGCCGAGCTCGTCTCGCGCGAGGGCGAGGGGCGAGGCGCGCACGAAATCCAATAGTCGGTAGGCGATATCGCCCGCGTACTCCGCTGCCTGCAGCATGGCCTGGCAGGTGGCTTGCGTCGCGTCGCCCTGGGCACGGTCAGCCAGCAGGCTCGCGCTACAGGTGATCACCGTCAATGCATTGCTAAGGTCATGGGCGACGGCTGCGGCGAGCTGTCCCGCCGCACCGGCCTGGGAGACGTGCTCGAGTTGCTCGCGCAGCGCATTGACCTCCTCCTCGAGTGCGACCAGGCGCGTGCGGTCGACGGTCACGCCAACGATGAGCGCTGGCCTGCCGTCCGCCGTGCGAGCGACCACTTCCCCGCGATCGAGGATGTGCTTGATGCTCTGGTCCTGATGCGTCACCCGGAAAGACGCGGCGTACTCGCCCTGGGCGTAGGCGCGCGAGAAGGCCTCGCCGAGGGCCTGCTGATCCTCCGGGTGGACGTGGTCCTGGATCCAGGTGAGGTTCACCGTGCCAGGGGTCATACCGATTAACTCGTAGGAGCGTGGCGACCACCAGAAGTCCTGCGTGACCGCGTCGTAGCTCCACAGGCCGCAGCCATGGCGCTCCAAAACGCGTCGGTAGGCAGCTTCGATGGCGTTGGGCTCAACGGCCGGGTGGGCTTCGCGCAGCGTGACCAAGACCCCGCCGTCGGCGGACTTTGCGGCGAACAGCTTGACGTGGGCGTCGTTGGGCCGCGCCACTTCCACGGCGTGCTCGTGGGTGGACTTCAGCTGCTCGCGAACCGTTTGCAGAGCGGTGACCAGCTCTCTGCCCAGGGCATCCTCAGTCCAGGCTTGCGGATCATCGGAGAGGCCATAAAAGCTGCGCGCTCGCGCGTTGACGTAGGTGATGCGCCCTGCAGCGTTCAACATCAGGGCGCCTGCGTCGAGGCAGTCCAGTGCGTTCTCGAACTGGCAGCTATGTTGGCCTGCGCCGCCTGGAGCAGCGCGGCGCGAAGAGCACGTCACGAGCATAGGAGGGTACCGAGGGGGCATGAGCGAGGGTGCATGTCGTGGTGGTATCACGGCGGCTCGCTCCCCTCAAGGTCAGCTGTGTTTGCTATCCATGATTTCGCTAGGCGCTCAGCGCTAAATAGTTTGCGCGCAATCTTATTGCCGGTGTCAGGTCGCGGTAGGCGGGCATCGTGCCGAGCATTCAACCCGGTCTTTACGCTTACTTGCGTAGGCGGGCCGTTCCTCAACATAGGCGCTCCTAGACTGAGCAGAATCCACCACCCAGTCGGTCAAGGAGTTTCCTATGTTCCCCGAAGCACACCTCCCCCGCGCGCCCCAGAGCTTCCAGCCTGATACGGCGAAGAGCAGCGCCGGGCTATGCGTTCTCGGCCTCGTGATCTTGGCACTCGTTGCACCCCCTCCCGCGAACGCAGCGGCGGGTGATGATGATGACCCCACACCCGATTGGCGGTCCGTCTCGGCGCTGACGGAAAGTGAACACAGCCCCTGCGACGGCGGCACGCCGTTGGCTCTGGCGCACGCCGATCCTCACATGTCGCTCGGTGTTCGTATCGTGCACTTAGGCGCTGTCGAGGCTGATGCTGCGCTCACCCTGAATCCGAGCGTATTCCTCGTCCTCGTATCGGCGGACGGACGCAGGGTGACGGCCGTTTGTGATGGTATGCGTTTGTTCGAGGTGGCGTCGCCAGCCGCGCCAGCCGCCGTAGCGCACGCGCACGCGGACGCAGGGGACTAGCTCGCCCCGTGGGTCAGTCCGTACAACGCCGACGCGGCGACACCACCGTCGTCGCATCCAGCAGGCGATCGCGCCACTTCAAGGACCAATGCAGGTGAGGCCCCGTCACGCGCCCACTCATGCCCACTTTGCCGATGGGGTCTCCCTGGCGCACGCGCGTGCCGGGCGCCACATCCACGGAGGACAGGTGCATGAGAGCACTCTCGAGGGATTGCCCGTGGTCGATCAGTACCAGGCCGCCCTCGAAGAACATCCCTGGCGAGGCGAGGCGCACGATGCCATCGGCCGGGGCGCTGACCACGGTGCCGATGTAATTCATTGGGTTCATACCATCCGGCGCGGCCACGTCGACACCCGAATGGGGTCGGCGTGGGTTGCCGTTGATGATGCGCCGTGAGCCGAAGGGGCTTGAGATGCATCCCGCCACGGGCCACTCGAAGCGACTCACCCACATGGCCTCCGCGCTGCGCTCGGCGCGGGCGCGCTGCTTGACCTCCCGGTCAGCGGCGATCTTCTCGAGATCTGCTGGGAGGTAGGGGTTGACCTTGCGCTCGGCCACCGTGATAGCGCTTTCGCGCCAGCCTTGGGGCGCGACGTCGAACACGATGGGTGCCTCGGCCTCGCCTGACGGCGTCGTGAGCTGAAGCTCGGCCCTGGGGCCGTGGTCGCGATCGAAGCCGATGACGAAGCGCCCGCCATCGTCCAGGGCGAGGTCGTAGCGCGAGGTCTCTTCGCCCTGCGCATTGAAGCTCACCAGTCGCGCGGTGCTACCCGGGTCCGTACGGCCGAAGATCAGGCTGCCCTGGCGGGCTTGGCCATCGAGGACTAGGGGATCTGCGTGGGCGATTGCGTTTAGGGCCGCCAGGAAAAGGCTGGCGACTGGCGCCAGGGCCGAACGCATCAGGCGGTGCCGACCGCCTGCGTGCCCGCGTCCGCTTCGGTGTCCGCCGTGGCGCCTTCGCGTTCCGCCGGATCGATCTTGGTGATGGTGAAGCCGGTGTAGCCGTACACGGCTGAGACGAAGGGGCAGATGAGGTTGAAGAAGGTGAAGGGCAGGTAGGCGAGGGTGGCCACGCCTAGGGTGCCCGCCATGTAGGCACCGCAGGTGTTCCACGGCACTAAGGCGGACGTGAGCGTGCCCGAGTCCTCCACGGCGCGGGACAGGTTTTTCGGATCAAGACCGCGGCGCTCGAACTCCGCGCGATACATCTTGCCGGGCAGCACGATCGCCATGTACTGGTCCGCGGCCAAGATGTTGATGCCGATGCAGGTGCCGAGCACGGCGGTGATCAGCGCTCCGGTGGACTTGGCGGCCGCCAGTGCCGAGCGCACCAGGCGCTCGAGCATGCCGCCGCGCTCCAATACGGAGCCGAAGGTTAGGGCCGTGATGATCAGCCAGATCGTGTTCAGCATGCTGCCCATGCCGCCCCGGGAGAGAAGGGAGTCGACGGTCTCGTTCCCGGTGTTGGCGACGTAGCCGCTGGAGAGGGACACCCACACGCCCTTGAGATGCGCCATGCCCGTCGACAGGCCCTCTGTGTCCGCTCGCGCCAACACGAGCTGGGGCTGCAGGATGACCGCCATCACGCCGCCGAGCAGCGCACCTATCATGATCGTTGGGAAGGCGGGGAACTTGCGCAGGGCGAGGGTCAGTACTACCAGCAGTGGAATCAAGGTGAGGATCGAGAGGTCGAAGGTATTGGCCAGCGCCTCGGTGGTGGCCTGGGCTTGGGAGTCGCTCAAGTCCGATGACTGGCCAAGGCCGATGAGCGTAAACAGCACTAGGGCGATCATCAGCGAGGGCACGGTGGTCGCGGTCATGTGGCGGATGTGGGTGAAGATGTCCGTGCCGGCGACGGCGGGCGCCAGGTTGGTGGTATCGGATAGGGGCGACATCTTGTCGCCGAAGTAGGCGCCGGAGATCACGGCACCGGCCGTCATCGCCGGTGACAGGCCGAGGCCAGCCGCGACGCCGATAAGGCCAACGCCCACCGTGCCCGCGGTGGTCCAGGAGCTGCCGATGGCGAGGGCCGTCACGGCGCAGATCAGGCAGCTAGCGGCAAAGAAAACCGACGGGTTCAGCAGCTTCAGCCCATAGAAGATCATCGACGGTACCGTGCCCGAGAGCATCCAGGTGCCGATCAGGGCGCCGACGGCAAGCAGGATCAGAATCGCTCCCATGGCCGTGGAGATGCCCTTGATCACGGCCGCTTCGATGTCCTTCCACGTGTGGCCGTGGCGCACGGCGATGATCACGCCGATGCCCCCTGCGAGGAGCAGGGCGATCTGGTTGGCGCCGTAGGAGGAGTCGGAGCCGAACAGGTACACGGAGGCGGACAGCAGCACGATCAGTACCAGCACGGGCGTGGCGGCCTCGAGCAGGGAGACGGGCGTGATGGTAGGGGCAGGGGCTTTACTATTCATCGGCGCATCGTAGCATCCGATCGCGACAAGGGACGTTTCGCGCCGTGGCGCAGTCTTGGCCCATGCTCCCTGTGTCGACCAAGGAGCGAGCTCGGTTTGGCGGTGTGCCGGTCGCGTTGCTGTTTCGGTGTAAGCTCTAAGCCTGCGAGGCGCAGTCCCACGCGCGACAAAGCGTGGCCCTGCGCGCGCACTCGCCCTGACGACGACGCCTTCGCGGCGACTGCATATCGGGCCTTCGACGACACGCCTGGACGCCCGATGCTCTTCAACTCGCTGACGTTTCTTGTCTTCTTCGCGGTCGTGTTGGCCGTGCACTACTCGGCCCTCGCCTGGACGGGCAAGAAGGCCAGCCTACTGATCGCCAGCTATCTGTTCTACGCAGCGTGGAGTCCGCCCTTCGTGCTCCTGCTGTGGCTGTCTACGGCGGTGGACTGGCACGTAGCCCGCCGCCTGCACGGCGAAGTGCGGCCCCGCCGCCGTCTCGCCTGGCTGTGGCTGTCCATCGGCGTCAATCTCGGCGTGCTCGGATTCTTCTAATACGGTGACTTTCTCAACCAGAATTGGGCGTTACTCATGCAGGCCGTGGGCATCGACTACACGGCCCCGGCGTGGAGCATCGTGCTGCCAGTGGGGATCAGCTTCTACACCTTCCAGACCATGGCCTACTCCCTGGATGTGTATCTGAAGCGAGCAACGCCAGGCAAATCGCTGTTGGATTTCGCCCTCTTCGTCACGTTCTTCCCCCAGCTGGTGGCGGGGCCCATCGTGCGTCCGACGCACCTGATGCCCCAATTTGCTACTCCCCACCTGGCCACCCCGCGACAGCTAGGTTGGGGCGTGAGCTTGATTGTGCTTGGCCTGTTTCAGAAGGTAGTGATTGCAGATACCTTGCTCGCGCCGTCGGCGGACAAGGTATTTGGGGCCAAGGAGGCCGTGAGTTTTGTCGACGCCTGGCTGGGCACGCTCGCCTTCTCGGGCCAGATCTTCAGTGATTTCGCGGGCTACTCCACCACTGCGATCGGCGCCGCCATGTGCCTCGGCTTCTCCTTGCCGAATAACTTCCGCTTCCCCTACGCAGCGATTGGATTCTCCGACTTCTGGCGCCGCTGGCATATCTCGCTCTCCACCTGGCTGCGCGACTACCTCTACATTCCACTAGGCGGTAATCGCGCAGGCGTCTCCCGTACCTACATCAACCTGATGCTGACGATGCTGTTGGGAGGGCTGTGGCACGGCGCGGCGTGGAACTTCGTGGTTTGGGGCGGATTGCACGGGTTGTACCTTGCAACGGAGCGCTTCCTCCGCGCCCATTGGGGTCACATCGACATCGCTCGGACGCTGGCGTTTCGTGTCGTGATGGCCCTGCTGACCTACCTGCTGGTGAATGTGACTTGGGTGTTCTTCCGAGCCGCTGATTTCGCCACAGCCTGGCGCTTGCTGGGCTCGATGAGCGGTTTCGCGCCGGCGCAGGCGGCCACGCCCTTGCCAACGCTCTACATCATAGAGGTGCTCGCCGTGATCGTGCTCATGGTCACCGTGCACTGGCGTATGCGCGACCGCTCCTTGGAGTCGGTAGCCGCGCGTACGCCGCCCTGGCTCCTCGTGGTGAGCCTGGCGAGCATGCTCTTTTTCATTGCGATCACGCAGGGGTCCGGCGATGCCTTCATCTACTTCCAGTTCTGAGACCTCACGGCGGGAGATCCCCGACCGACCGTGGGGGCGGCTGCTCGTGTGGGTGCTTGTCGTCACGTTCCTCGCCTTGACGGGATGGGAGTTGCTGGCCCGACGGATGCACCACCTGCCCGGCAGCCTTGGCTACACGCGAGATGCCATGTGGGCCCGGGAGCGCGCCCAGCTGGACAAGGCAGATCACGGAGTGCGTATGGTGATCAGCGGCTCTAGCCGCATACTGTTCGCAGCAGATCTCGACCTTATCGAGGCGCGCATTGGGGCGCGCCCGATTCAGCTGGCGATCGAGGGCACGGGACCCGCGCTGTACGTCAAAGACATTGTTGAGAACACGGACTTCGATGGCTTGATCTTGATCGGCGTTACGCCCTTCCTGTTCAATCGTTTGGACCAGGGTTTTCTGGGCGCGGGTGCACTCGAATGGCAAGCGGGTGTAGGCCCCTCCAAGCGCATCGACTGGCAGCTGCACGAATTCCTGGCGCAGCGCCTCGGTTTCATCGACACGGCCTTCGATCTGCGTGCCTTGCTCGATCATTACACCTACGAGTGGCTACCAATTCGCGAAGGCGCAGAGAACCTGCAGGCGAGCGACGAGTGGAAGCTTGGGGACACCTTCGCTGATCGGCAGACCAACATGTGGCCGCCGGTCGAAGTGGAAGGGAGCTTCGACAATAGGCAGATGACGGCCTTTTGGTCGCCGGGCCTGCAGCGTCCCAAACCAACGCCTGAGCGATTGACGGAGATGGTAGAGGAGGCGGTTGTCTTCTTTGCGCCGGTGCAGGAGCTGCTGCGCGAGCGAGGGGGGGATTTGGTGTTTGTGCGTATGCCGGGGAGCGGTCCCTACGAAGCGTACGACACATCCGCCAACTTCGACGAACAGATCTGGGCGCCCCTCATCGAGCGCCTGGGCGCCGTAGGCATCAACTCGATGGACTACCCGAGCCTGTCCACCGAGCTGGAGATTCCCGAGTGGTCGCATCTGTCCCGAGCCAGTCAGGATCTGTGGTCGCAGCGCTTGTTCGATGTGTTGGAGCCGGTGTATCTGCAGCTACGGGGGCGAACTCTCACCGAGCTAATGAGTCTCACCCCGAGGGATTGAGGCGACGTTGAAAGGAGTACCCAGGGCCATGGTGAACTGGACCAAGCGATATCATTTGGCGGCGATCGCCCTAGTAACGAGCAGCGTGTTGGCGGCGACAGACGCCATTGGCGGTGAGGTGCCGGATACGCAGCGTCTGCGCGAAGCACTCGCCGCCCTCGTGGGCGAATGGCGTGGCTCACTCACCTACATCGACTACGGCAACGGGAACGAGTACGAGATTCCCCTGGCCACGCGCCATGTGCCCAACGCAGATCGCACAGCCCTCGTGTCCTGGAACGCGTATACGGATCCAGGGCACATCGTGCACACGGTGGACGTTCTGGCCGTTGACGAAAGTGGCGAGGTGGTGACCATCGCGGGGTTCCGCGATGGGGAGGCGACGGTACTGGCGTTTCGGGTGCTGGCCTTCGAGAGGCTGGCAGACGGCTGGCGGCTCGTGCTCGCTCGGGAGGGGCTCGACGACGGGCGCCAAGCCGCGATGACCCGCAGCCTCGAGTTGGAGGGCGATCGCTTCGTCTCGCGAAAGCGGGTGCGATTCGCTGACGAGGAGGCATCCTTCGAGCGCAATCGGGTGCAGCTCGAGCGCGTAGAGGGCTAGCCTGCTTTATTCATGAGGTGTGGCGTTGAGCCCCTGAGATGAGATCGTAGGGCGTTGACCGCAGCTGAGCGAGTGCCTGTGAGGCGTTCTCAGGGTTGAGGCCGGCGTTTTCCGAGTGTTGGGGTCGCTCATGCAG
>JBCCWS010000078.1 GCA_039193195.1 Pseudomonadota bacterium | reverse complement strand
GCGCTCTTCTCGCCAGCGCTGCAGGGCCGCTCTGTTGACTCGCCTGACGTCTCAGTTCGGCCCGCTCTTCGTCGGTCAAATGGATAGGAGTACTCATAGCTGGAATTGTACTCCGAATCTAGCTGTTACACTCCACTAGTGCTGGGTCGCCCAGCACTGGGCCCACGGCTTCGCCGCAGTGGCCGCGCGCGGCACTGCGATCTTTGCTCTTATGAAGACCAATGGCGCTCACAGCCCACAGAATAGTCGCGATATCTCAGCTGAGACCCTTGATTCGTCGCTGGGTGGCAGCCTCCTTTTCAAGAAGTGCCTTGTTGCCCTTGTCGGCGGACCGCAAGCGCGAGATTCGCTCCAAGGCGCGCTCGTACAATGCTAGTGCACTAGCTCGATTTCCCATGGCAGCGTGCAATTCGGCACTTCTGAACTCTATCTCGAAGAGATCATGTTGAAACTGCGCAGTCCCCGGGTCTTTTGCCTCCAGTTCCTTGAGTACGGATTCGGCTTCCCTGTAGCCTAGCAAGGCGGCTCGGTCTTCTCCCAAGTTGTCTTGAATTATTGCAATGAACTTGGCTGTAAGCGCAACATCTCTTAGCAGTCCAAGATCTTGCGGCCGCCGCTCTGAAAGTGCCGCAAACCCCGCGAGCACGCGCTCAAATTTTGAGAGTGAGTTTCTCCAGTCCTCTTGAAGCATCAGCGAGTTTGCGATTCGTCCGATGCTAACCAGGACGTCACGCTGGTAACCGACATTGTCGGGATGCTGTGAAGCAACCGCCTCCCGAATCGTCAAGGCCTCCTCGTACCCCTGTCGGGCTTTACCAAACTCTCGCACACGTAAGTGAAGATCAGCCAACCGATTCATGCTGACCGAGAGATCGCGCCTCATCTGCAGGTCATTCGGATGGCGGGCAATGGCACGTCGCCGTATTGACAGAGATTCTTCGTAGCCATCCTTGGCAGCCTGTGCATTCCCCGAGGTCAGCTGTGAATCTGATACTCGATCAACGCCAGAGGCCAGAATCGAGGCGAAACTCAGGTTGCTTGGGTCACTCGCCACAAGTTTGCGGGCCAGAGCGACTGCATCCTCAAAATCAGCTTGCGCTGATTCGCGGTCACCCTCACGAAGTTGAACGTCCCCTGCGGCCGCGGAGTCGTACTACTTGGCGCAACGGCCTTCGAGGCGGCCGGGTTCGACGTCAGCGACGCCGGTGACGTCAATGGCGACGGCATTGATGACCTACTGATCGGTGCGCGCGGTGAGGGGCTTTCCAACGCGTCTTTTGAAGGCCAGAGCTACGTTTTGCTCGGACGCGCGCCCGCGCCGTAAGCACCATTCGATCAGCTCAAACTTCATGCAGAGCTACCTTAGTATCCTGCGTCGGAAGTTCGAGTCATTCGCACGGGAGTTTTGCTCCTGGGCGCGGCGCGACGACAAGCGTGGCAGGCCCACGGCAGGAGGAGCAACGTGCTCAGGGGCGAAAGGCCTCCGCGTATTACTCAATGAACTGCTAACTCAAGACACTTTAGCGGAGTTGAAGTATGCACTCAGGGCATCTCAAGGTGGCCGAAAACCCAACGGAGTAGCGGGAGCTTGGACGCTCTCCTTCGGGATCGCACACCGGTGTGCAGAACCACCTGTGCGCCTCGATGCTCGAGATGATCTTCCGTTCGTACTCGCTCAGCGCGGACTGATCGATGATCGCCTAGTGGCCTCGCGCGTACGTGTTGCCGAGAGCGGCGCCCGTCCACTCCGTTGGTCGCGACAATCTCAGGCCTGGCACTCTGCCCCGGCCTGCCCGCTGCCACGGCGGCCCCCTGCGGTCCTACTTACTCAGCGCGACCGTAGATCACAAAGACCTCGCCCGCATTCTGCCCGATCGCCGTGTCGCCCTCGCGCGCTGTGATCAGCAGATCATCGATCCCATCCATATTCACATCCCCCGCCGCCGACACGGCGAATCCGGTACCCTCCGACGACACCACAAGGGGAAAGTTGTCGAACACCACCCCGGCGGAACCATCGCCCCCTTGCACTTCGCGCAGGGAACCCAGAGAAAACTCGGCAGGCCAGCCGCTTTCTCGCCCAAAGACGAGATAGGCCTTCTCGCCACGCTCGGCGCCGATCAGCAAGTCGCCGATGCCGTCTCCGTTGACGTCGCCGGCGGCAGCAACGGAGAAGCCGGCGTAGTCATCGATCTCCTCCCCGGTCAAGACGAGTCCCTCCGTACCGTCGCCACCCGCCTGGGGGCGCAAAGAATTCAGGTCGAACTGAGCCGACATCGCCGGCCCGCCGAAGATCACGAACACCTCGCCACGTTGGTCGTCCAAGCCGCCGGAGCGGAAGTTGGCAACGACCATGTCGTCGACGCCATCGCCATTGAGGTCACCGCCGTTGCCCACGGAATTCGGGTTGGTCCCGGTGATAATGAACCCGGCGGAGCCGTCGCCGCCCCCGGCCGGCGTGAGGTCCGTGAGGGAGAGCTCCGCCTCGAAAGCACCGCCCTTGCCGAAGACGACGAAGGCATTGCCGTCCTCGAACTGGAGGCCGCGATCGGTCACGAGGAAGTCGTCGAAGCCATCGCCGTTGAAGTCCCCTGCGGCGAGGCCTTGGTCGGTCGCGCCGTCGCCGATCGAGGAGCCGCCACGCGTACCCTTGACCAGAAAGCCCTCGGATCCGTCGCCGCCAGCACCTGCGAAGAGGCTGCTTAGGCTGAAGACGGCGTCGAAGGGGCCGTTGGAGCCGAACACCACGTAAATGGCGCCGTTGTCGTCGAGGGGCGCGTCGACTCTCGGGGCGGCGATCAGGATGTCGTCCAAGCCATCGCCGTTGACATCAGCGGCTTCCACCGCGCGCCCGGTGTCGTCCGCGAACTGGAAGCCGAGGAAGACGACCCCGTCGCTGCCGTCGCCACCTCCGCCGGGGAGCAGTTCAGAGGCGCGCACAGTGCCGGGGAAGTCGTCGGTGGGGCCGAAGATCAGGTAGGCGCGACCCGGATCGGCGTCACGGCGTGCGGCACCGATGAGCAAGTCCGGGTGTCCGTCGCCGTTGAAGTCACGGCCGCCCGCGACGTCGGAGCCGACCGCACTGTCTTCCTGTATGCCGAGGAAGGCGAATCCCCTGTTGGCCTCGTCGACCTGCACGGCCTGGACGTTGGAGAGCGGTGGATAGCCGCCGGGCTGACCGTAGATCACGTAGCAAGCCCCGGAATAGTCGCGCACGCCGCTGACGTTGTAAGCGCCAGCGACGAAGTCGTCGATACCGTCGCCGTTGAGGTCGCCGGCAGGGCTGACGGCGTTGCCCAAGAGGGCGCCGAACTGCGGTCCCCGAATCGCCGCGCCGACGCTGCCGTCACCGCCGAGGCCGGGGTAGAGATCTACGAGGTTGATCTCCGGCGGGAAAGGCTGGGACTGGGCGGGTGCGCTGACGGCCGCCGCGACGGCCAGGGCGAGGAGCTTGTTGTTCATGATCCATTCCTTGGAGGCACGAAGAGACGTACGGACACGCGCGGAAAAATCGAATCCTCATCACGCAGCGCCGCGGGGACGCTCATGGCATGGCAGCAAGTTGCGCGAGTGCCACCTCCACCGCCGCCTCCAGCTGTGGATCCGCCCCGGCAGCGTAGGGAATGGGCCGCTCCACCACCACATCGGGGTGTACCCCCACCCCCTCCAATCGCTCACCGTCGATCGCCACGTCCACTACCGCGAGGTAGAGCAAATCACCGTTCGGCAGCAGGCGCGGCGAGCCCCCAACCACGGCGCCGGCCGTACGACTACCGACGACAGGACCCAGACTCAGCTTACGGAAACCGTAGGCGAACATCTCCTTACCCGAAGTGCTACGCTCGTTGACGAGCGGTACCACGACGAGCGGTACCACGGGCTTGCCCCAAACCCCGTCGTAGTCATCGACGGTGCCGTCACGGGTACGCGAGGTGGTGGTGGCGATGGGGTCGCGGAAAAGGTTCAGGTAGTCGAGGCCGGCACCGCCCCAGCCGTCGCGCAAGTCGAGGGTTGTCGCGCTCGATCACCCGGACGCTCGCATTCAGGGCGGTCTCGAACATGGTTTCGCCGTCGAGCAGTTGCACCTCCACGGGAATCGAGAGGGGCGCTGCGCCGGCATGGCGACGGACCGAGACCTCCACGGCGCTGCCGGCTTTGCCTGCAAACGAGGCGACCTGGCGAAAGGGAAGCCCGTCCACAGCGAGTAGCTCGTCGCCGACCTTCAGGCCAGCGCCTCCGCAGGGAATCCGTCGAAAACCGAAGCGACGTGCACCCTACCCGCCACCTCAACCGTTCCGATGCCGATACCGGCGTAAACCGTGGCGTCCGCGCCTGCCTCCTCCTGGAGGAAAGTGAAGATGCCGAGCATCTGGTAGCGCCGCGGATCCTCCAGGGAATAGAAGTGAGTGTGAGAGGTGTCCAGGCGGGCTGCCTCGGCCCAGGTCAACCAGTCACCCGTGGCGAGGCGCTCGTCGAAGAACTCGTCGCGCACGCGATCGGTGATGGCATCGAAGGTGGCCGCCTTGTCCAGAGGTTCCGCCGCCAACGCGTTGGCGAAGGCGGCTAGCAGCCATGCGCCGAGGTACGGCCAGCGCAACACGTACTGCGACCGGGTACTGCTTACACCAGCGCGTGCAGCAGACTGTCGATCGACGCCTTCGCATCCCCGTAGAACATCCGCGTGTTCTCCTTGAAGAACAGCGGATTCTCAATCCCCGAGTACCCCGTCCCGCGCCCGCGCTTACACACGAACACGTTACGAGACTTCCACACCTCCAGCACTGGCATCCCCGCGATGGGGCTGCCCGGATCATCCTGCGCCGCAGGGTTAACGATGTCATTGGCACCAATCACGATCACCACATCATTGGTGGGGAAATCATCATTGATCTCCTCCATCTCCAACACGATGTCGTAAGGCACCTTGGCCTCCGCCAGCAACACGTTCATGTGTCCCGGCAAACGCCCGGCCACCGGGTGAATCGCAAAGCGAACGGTCTTGCCCTGCTCACGCAGCTTGCGCGTGAGCTCTGACACGGACCCCTGTGCCTGGGCCACAGCCATACCGTAACCAGGCACGATGATCACGCTATCCGCATCGGTGAGCGCCGAGGCCACGGCGTCCGCATCGGCAGCGATCATCTCGCCTTCCACGGCCTGCGCCGAGGTGGTCTCGCCACCCCAACCGCCGAGGATCACGCTCACGAAGGAGCGGTTCATGCCCTTACACATGATGTAGGACAAAATCGCACCGGAAGAACCCACCAGAGCGCCGGTCACGATCAGCAGATCGTTACCCAGCGTGAAGCCGATCGCCGCGGCGGCCCACCCCGAGTAGGAGTTGAGCATCGACACCACCACCGGCATGTCGGCGCCACCGATCGCCATGATCAGGTGCCAGCCGATCGCGCCGGAGATGGCAGTGACAGCGAGCATGGTCCAGAGCCCCGCACCCTGCAGATACATGAACCCGAGGACCAAGCAGGTGACCAGCGCCAGCAGATTGATCTGATGACGCCCCGGCAACGTCAGCGCCGACGAGCTGATCTTCCCGGCCAACTTGCCGTACGCGACGATCGACCCCGTAAAGGTGATCGCGCCGATCAGGATGCCGAGAAACAGCTCCACCTTGAGGATGCTGAGCTCCACCGCCGTCTTCTTGGCGATCGTGGCCGCAAAGCCGGCGAGCTCAGCGACGGTACCCGCGTCCTTCGCCGCCAGCGCCGCGTTCATCTCGAGGTCGGCGTTGATGCCGATGAAGACCGCGGCGAGGCCGACCAGGCTGTGGAAGCCCGCGACCAGCTCCGGCATCTGCGTCATCTGCACGCGGTTGGCGACGATCCAGCCGCCGATACCGCCGAGGGCGATCATCAGGATGATGGTGCCGTAGGAGCCGACGCCCGGCGTGCCGACGGTGGCGCCCACGGCGAGCACCATGCCGATGATGCCGTACCAGATCGCGCGCTTGGCCTTCTCCATGTTGGAGAGACCGCCGAGGGCGAGGATGAAGAGAATCGCGGCGACAACGTAGGCCGCGGTGACCAAACCAGTACTCATCCCTGACCCCTCAACTGCGCTGGAACATGGCGAGCATGCGACGGGTGACCAAGAACCCGCCGAAGATGTTCACCGATGCCATCAAGATTGCTAACGCCGCCATGATCACCACGGCGTTGGTGCCGGACGCCACCTGTAAGAGCGCGCCGACGATGATGATCGAAGAGATGGCGTTGGTAATGGCCATCAACGGCGTGTGCAGCGCATGGGCCACGCCCCAGATCACGTGGAACCCGACGAACACGGAGAGCACGAACACGATGAAGTGCTGCATAAAGCTCGCCGGCGCCACGCTGCCGACGAGCAACGCCGCGACACCGCCGATACCGAGCATCCAGCCAGTACGATTCAGGGACTTCTTCAGTTCCTCCGCTTCGCGCGCGGCCTTCTCCTCCGGCGTCTCCTCCACCACCTTAGCCTTGGGCTGCGCCGCGATCGCCGCGATCTTCGGCGGCGGTGGCGGCCAGGTGACCTCGCCCTCGTGGCATACGGTGGCGCCGCGGATCACGTCGTCCTCCATGTTGATGACCGGGTTGCCGTCCTTCTCCGGCGTCAGGTCATCGAGCATGTGGCGGATGTTGGTGCTGTAGAGATTCGACGACTGGGTGGCCATGCGGCTGGGGAAGTCCGTGTAGCCGACGATGGTCACGCCGTTGTCGGTCACGAACTTCTCGTCCTTGCGGGTCAGGGCGCAGTTGCCGCCGCGCTCGGCTGCAAGGTCCACGATCACTGAGCCGGGCTTCATCGCCGCAACCATGTCCTCGGTCCAAAGCTCGGGGGCCGGTCGGTTCGGGATCAGGGCCGTGGTGATGACGATGTCCACCTCCGGCGCCAGCTCGCGGAACTTCTCCAGCTGCTTCTCGCGAAACTCGGGGCTGGAGGGGGCGGCGTAACCGCCGGTGGCGGCGCCGTCCTGCTGGGCTTCTTCGAAGTCGAGGAAGACGAACTCGGCGCCCATGGATTCGATCTGCTCGGCCACTTCGGGGCGCACGTCAAAGGCCATGGTGATGGCGCCGAGGGCGACGGACGTGCCGATGGCCGCTAGGCCGGCAACGCCGGCGCCGACCACCAGCACCTTGGCGGGGGTGACCTTGCCGGCGGCGGTCATCTGGCCCATGAAGAAGCGGCCGAAGTTGTTGCCCGCCTCAACCACCGCGCGGTAGCCGGCGATGTTGGCCATGGAGGACAGGGCGTCCATCTTCTGCGCGCGGCTGATGCGCGGGACCATGTCCATGGCGATCGCCGTCATGCGCTTCGCGTTCAGGCGCTCGAGGAGCGCCTCGTTGGCGGCGGGCCAGACGAAGGAGATGAGGGTCTTGCCGTCGGGCGCAGCGTCGAGTTCTTCGAGCGACGGCTCGCGCACCTTGACGATGACGTCGGCGGTGGACCAGAGGTCCGCGGCAGAAGCCACCACCTCGACGCCCGCCGCCTGGTAGGCCTCATCCGTGATCGATGCCGCCACGCCGGCGCCGGCCTGCACTACGCACTCGTAGCCCAGCTTCTGCAGCCGACCAGCACTCTCCGGCGTCAGCGCGACGCGCGCTTCGCCCGAGGCGGTTTCCTTCAGGGCCCCTACCTTCATCTATACGCTCCTCACAACCTCATCTTCGGCCGGGCTGCCACAGCAGGCCGATGCTCTCGCTATTGATCTGGACGATCCCGCGGGCTCGCAGGACACCGGTGCTAGCATGCGCCGCACCATCTGCGGCGGGCTCGCATCGTCGCATAGAAATCCATTGCGGTCAGGGGGCTGGCCCGGGAGCGATCGCAAGGAGCGCTCTCAACAAAAAATTTGCCGCTCAGCCGTGCTGGAGGGCGGTTTATCGCTGACGCCGACCTACCGCCGTTGCGCGCCAAGGGGCAGGTTGATCGTCAGCCTGGCACCGCCCTCTGGACGGTTGGATGCCCGTATCGCGCCCCCGTGGGCGGCGATGATGCGATGGGCGACCTGCAGGCCGAGGCCTGCCGAATCGCGCCTTTGGGGATCGGCGCCGAGGCCGTCGAGCCCGACCTCGCCGTCTTGCCCGGGCAAACCTGGGCCGTCGTCCTCCACCAGGATGCGCACCTCGCCGTCGCGGGCATACACCGAGAGTCGCACCGCCGAGGCCGCATGCTGCAGCGAATTCATGGTGATGTTCTCGACCGCACGAATGAGCCGTCGCCCATCCGCCCACAGCTCAATCGACTCCGCTGGGCATGTGTACTCCAGGTGCACACCGCGATGGTCTGCGATCGGTTGGAGCTCCTGCGTTACCAGACGTAGAAGCTCCCCGGGCGGAACGCCCTCGAGCGCTAACGCCGCATCGATGTCCAGTCTGGCCATCTCCAGCAGATCTTCCGCGAGATCTCGAACGCGACGCGTGTCGAGCTCCGCCGCGTCGAGTAGTGGCCCCAGCCCTTGGGCGAGGCGTTCGGGCGGCGCATCGAGCAGAGATCGCGCCCGGTTGAACACGCCCGTAAGCGCCATCAAAGGTGTGCGCAGATCGTGGGAGACGTGACTCACCCACTCACCCCTGACCCGGTCGCGTTCGCGGATCTGCTCGATCAGCTCGGCGATTCGATGCCGCATGGCATTCATGCCGTCGGCCAGCAGGCGGATCTCATCGCGCCCACCCACCTCGAAGGGCCCGGGGATGCTCGTTTCATCATCCAAGGGCTGAGTGATCTGATTGGTTAGCTTTCGCAAACGCCGAGTTGCCAGCAGCGACACCAGGACGGCGAACACCGATGCGCTCAGACCGAAGTAGATCAGGGCAGCCATGACATAGACGGGATCGGTCAATACGGCAAGGGCGGAGAAGCGCTCGGGCTTCTCAACAGGCTTGCCCTCGAGATAGTCCGCATAGTCACGCACATGCTCCGGGTTACCCCACTCCGAGATACGCGGGGAGAGCGAGTCCCAGACCGGCGTGAGCATCGTGTCGCCTGCCAGGAAGACAAAAAAGACAACGACGCCAATCCGAACGCCTAGTTGATTCCTTAGAGGAAGCTGCGACTTAGTTTGCATCTCGCATCCGGTAGCCGACCCCGTAGATCGTCTTGATCCACTGGGGGTCGTTTGTGTTGTGCTCGATCCGCGCGCGAAGGCGCCGCACGCAGAGATCGACGGTTCTCGTCGTGCCCATGAAGTCCTCGCCCCACACATGACGCAGGAGCTGATCGCGTGTCCAGGCTCGGCCTGGGTGCTGCAGCAAGAAGTACAGCAAGTCGAACTCTCGGCGGCGCAATTCAAACACTTCGGCGCCCGTGCCCGCTGTGTAGTTGGACGGGTCCGCCCACAGCCCGTCCAGCTCCAGTCGCTCTGCCGCCGGGGCTGGATTCGCTCGGCGCAACGCGGCACGCACGCGCGCCGTGAGCTCTGCCGGATCGCAGGGCTTTACGATGTAGTCCGCCGCTCCAAGGTCTAGTCCGCGAACGATCTGGCTCACCGCATCGCGCGCCGTAAGGATCACGATGGGCATCGAGGGGTGCTGCGCCGTCAGGCGCTTGCACAGCGAGAGGCCATCGCCATCCGGCAGGCCAAGATCGAGCAGGACTAGATCGAAGGGCCGCTCGAGCGCCTTCGCCGCGTCGCGTAGCGAGCCGGCGAGTTCGGTGATGAAGCCCGCCTCGCGCAGCAAGCGAGCGAGTTCTTCGCGTATGCGCGCCTCATCCTCTACCACCAATACTGTGTTGGGTCCCATCCCCAAGCGTCGTCTCCCTCGAATCACGGTGAGCGTAGCAGCTGCCCGCGAGGTACGCGCTGTAGGAAATTCTGAGGACACATTGTTCTGTTACGTTTCCCCCCGTCGCCTCCCGTGCGCGCCGCGCTCGGGCCGTGTATCAGAAGAGAATCCAAGGAGCAGACGATGGGGTCGATCACCCACCAGGGCCGACGTGGCTTTTTGAAGTCCGCGGGAACGGTAGCAGCGGTGGCACCGTGGCTACCCGCGCTCGCTAGCCCGAGTGACCCCGACGTGGTCATCGTCGGCGCCGGCGCGGCCGGCCTCGCCGCCGCGCGCACGTTGGCACACTTGGGCAAGAGCTTCGTGGTACTCGAAGCGGCCGATCGCATCGGCGGGCGCGCCTACACAGACACCAGCACCTTTGGCGTTCCTTACGACCCTGGCGCCCATTGGCTGCACAACGGCAACCGCAATCCCTTCAACGCCTACGCTCGCCAACGGGGTTTCGATCTGTACCTGCCTAACTCCGATCTTGCGCTGTACGTCGGCGATCAACCGGCGGGCGCGGCCGACTGGCTACAGTTCACCGCATCGCTCAACCAAACCTCCTTCGCCATCGAGGAAGCAGGGCAAGCCGGACTGGACGTGAGCATCGACTCTATCGCGCCACAGGTGAACAGCTGGGATCCGACGACGGAGTTCCTCCTCGCCCAGGTGTCGGGCGCTCAGTTCGAAGACCTCTCCACACAGGAAGCGGTGAGTTTCGCGGGTGGTCGGGATTGGTTGTGTGCGCAAGGCTACGGCGCCGTACTTGCAGACTACGGAGCCAGCATTCCCGTGGAGCTGCAGCGCTCGGTCGAGCGCATCGACTGGTCCGGCACCGGCGTTGAAGTGCACACCTCGGATGGGTTGATTCGCGCAGGCGCAGTACTAGTTACCGTATCCACTAACGTGCTCGCAAGCGGCGCGATCGAATTCACCCCTGCCCTACCGGTCGATTTGGAGGAGGCCATCTCGCGGATCGGGATGTCGGCGTACATCCGTGTTGGCTTGAAGTTCTCGGAGAATATCTTCGGCACTGGGCCTGACAGCTTCGCTTACTACAAGACGGATACGGGGAACGCCGTGAGCATTCTCGCCAACCAAGGAGGTGGCCCGGTCTCGACGGCAGACCTCGGCGGGGACAACGCCCGTGCCATGGCGCAGGCGTCGGACGAGGCGATCATCGACTACGCCCTTGGGGAACTCGAAGCCATCTACGGCAGCAGCGTGCGGGATCGACTGATCAAGGCTCACGTGGCGAACTGGGAGCAGTATCCACTGGCCCAGGGGGCTTGGTCCCAGGTACAACCTGGCTTCTATTCGGCACGGCAGGCCTTCCGTGAGCAAGCGGCGATCGGCGATCGTGTGTTCTTTGCCGGCGAGGCGCTACATCCCGATATGTTCGCGACTGTGGCAGGCGCCGCCATCACAGGGCGTTATGCGGCGCTTCAGATCGCGAACGTGCGCGCCGGCGGACGTTTCGAACCGCTTCCCTCAACGCCATCGGAAGGCGCATCGCGCATCCTGAGCACTGCGAAGGAGCGCCTACGAGGGTCGGTCCAGGCCCCCTCGGGGCGACGTTAACGAAAACGGCGCAACTACCTGAACCGTAGTTGCGCCGTGGAGGACACTCTCCGCTGACCTCATCGAGCAAGTTGTCAGCCTGATCCAGTCCCACGAGTCGCAGACCATCAGCGGCATCGTGGACCAGGTCGCACTCGACGCGCTCGAGGACCTGGAGTCGAACACGGCCCCGACACGCATCGGGCCATGGCG
>JBCCWS010000077.1 GCA_039193195.1 Pseudomonadota bacterium | reverse complement strand
TGGATGTTCTCGCGGGCGCGGCGGGAGAAGTCACTGATCTTCTTTTCGGACTCCTTGGCGGTTTCGGTAAGCGCGGCGAGGTCTTCCTCGTAGCCCCGCAGGATCGCGTCGATGACTGGCTTGAGTCGGGCATTGGCAGCGTCGGGCGTCAGGCCAAGTCCCTCGATCGCGGCCTGCTGCACACGAGCGATGTCCGCCTTTATCTTGGAGTGGAGACGCTCAGCCTCAGACGCGTACTGAAGCCGCACCTGCTCGATGACCTTGGCTGCTTCAACGCCGCGGTCCCGGGCGGAGCGAGAGCTACGCGACGAGGAACCCGGCGCCAGGTCCTCGAGATCCACGGCGATCCCGTTCTGACCCGCATTCGCCAGCTTGTCGCGGACCTTCAGGTAGTCGTCCAGCTCTTCAGTCAGATCCGCAACCGCTTGCTCTGCCGCGGCAATCTGGCTGGGCGTAACTCCGGCCGTTACGTCGGTGCCTAGGAAGCCACCGCCCCGCTCCGTCTTTCTTGCCTGCTGGCGCTCGAGGAGGTCCTTCAGGTCCTTCTGCGCACCCGCCAGCCTCTTCCTGGTCTGCTCGATTCTCTCGTTCTGCTGCTGACTGGTCAGCAGATCGAACTGCACCTTGACGCCCAATAGCGCGTTGGCAATCGAGATGATGGCCGGGGTGACGGAGAGCGTGATGTTCTCCTTCATCTGGTCCATCACACTGTCCATCTGCGCGAAGGCACTACGCGCTTCGAGCGCCCGCTGCGCCGCCTTCTCGGAAAGCGTGACCCCAAGCCGCTCCGCCTGGTCCGCAGCGGTGCTGAATCCCTCTGCCATTCGAAGCGCGGCGGCCGCGCCTTCGCTATCGAATATCTTCCTCGCTACGGCGATGCGATCGCCTCGATTCTCGATCTTCGACAGCGCGTCGGCGATCGCCTCAAACTGCTCGTCCGCTTTGAGGTTTCGTAGTTGCGCCGCATCGAGATTGAGCACGCGAAACGCATTTCGAGCCTCGCCGATTCCTGCAGACGCCTCGGAGATGTTCCGAGTCATCCGCTGCAGGAAGAGGTTCACCTGGTTCTGCTGCACACCGAATTGCTCGGCAGCGAACGTGAACTTGGAGTATTCAACCGTGCCGATGCCCAAGAAGCGCGCAGTGTCCGCAGCGGCGGCCTTGAGCCGCACTTGCTCGCCGATCGCGTTCGCCACACCGCGACCCACCAGGACTGCGGCTAGCCCCCCGGCTGCTTTGCTGACTTGATCGAACGACTTGCGGACGCCGCCAAGATCCTTGGCGATCTTCTTCTGCCAGCGCTGCGCCGCCTTCTCGGCATCGGTCAGTCCGGATTTGAACTTGGCGGAGCGGACAGAGAGACCGACGAAGATGTCGAGTAGGCTTCTACTCCTTGCCATCGTCGGGTTCCTCCATACCTAACAGGTCGAACAAGCAGTCGGTCTCCCGGGGTTCGCCGTCACCAACAGGGCCAACCCGTTGCGCCTTCAAGTGGCGCAGCGCGATCACGTCTGCGAAGTCCTGCGTCGACCACGTCTCAAGGATGGTGGTCGGCGACACTCCGCTCTGTAGGGCGACCTCGATCGCTATTCGTCGGAGAGGTCGCCCTCGAAGTTTCCCGCGGCTTCCTCCAGCTCTTCCTCGCTGCCGCCAGCCTCGAGCATCACGCCGACGCCGCTGAGTTCTTCAAGGGCATCCCAAGCCGTCTCGATGAAATCAGGGTCCAGCTCGTTGTCGGCGATCTCTTGCGCGGTCATCTCGCCCAGCAGCTTGGTGATCGCCGGCTCTTCCAGGCACATGACGACCAACTCCCTTCGTTGCGTCATCGTCTGGTCGTAGAGCTTCACTTTTTCGGCAGTGACCAGCGCGCCCGACTCGCCCTCGTCCTCGTCGTCCGCCTCGATTTGCGCCAGCTGCGAAATTGTCATCATCAGGTCGTCAGCCATGCGGGCTGACATGGCGCGTAGGTGATACGTCGTGCCTTCGTGCTCGAAGGTGCCTTTCTTGCGGAACATCAAGCCACCGTCTTCGTGATTGGGCCGCTGATCTTCACCGTGGCGTTGATGGGAACCGACGATCCACGCGAGTGCTCAATGCCGTGATCCTGCACCTCGCCGAGGAAGTCGTAGGTTGCGACCACGCTGTTATCGGCGCGGATCAGCGATTCCACGCGGCACCAACGGCGCGCGTTGTCGATGAACGCGTCAGCCTCGAGGCGCGCCAGGCCGGCGTCCGTCTCGTCGACGAAGCCCGTGATGGTCATCGTGTTGCCATCAGGTACGTCACTCAGGAAGACCATGGCGTTGTCCTCCATGTCTGTGACGTCGACCATCTGCTTCGACGGCCCCGGCCCGTTGACGGTGACCGTGCCACCCACCTGGGTGTAGGTTTCAGAGCCGTTCGACGCGGGGGCCGGCAGGGTGTCGCCCAGGTAGAACCGGGCTTTCGACATGCGCTTAGCGGTCATGGTGTTGTGAACTCCTCTTCGTTCCAGCTGATGCGATAGTCCTGGCTGATGCGGTTGTCCATCAGGTCGCCTTGCTGACCCGTGTAATCCCGCTGATCTGTCTTGTCGTTCCCCCACACGAGCACTTGGTTCGGGGCCGCGCCGAGTGACCCTCTGACCTGCTTCATGGCATTTTTC
Organism: Pseudomonadota bacterium; assembly: GCA_039193195.1. NCBI lineage: Bacteria > Pseudomonadati > Pseudomonadota > Pseudomonadota bacterium. The sequence continues at coordinate 9,948 of JBCCWS010000077.1, read as the reverse complement.
GCAGCCCTCGCCGCTTGGCCCGCCTCGTCGACGCTGTCGCCGTACGCGTCGATCTGGATAAGGGCATCGGTAACGCCGCTGGTCTCGTCCTCCATGTCGTAATCGGGCGTAATGGCGATCCACTGCAGCACCAGGTACTGGCCGGTGGATTGATGAGGCGCGCGGCGCGTGTAGAGGGGAATGGAAAGCGCAGCATTGAGCGTCGCGAACACTGCGCGCTGTAGATCGAGTTCGTCAGCCATTCGGCGGCACCAACTTGTCGAGCGTCCTGCGCAACTGCTTCATCAAGCGCTCGACGACGACGTCGCCCTGCGACTCCAGCGCAGGCCGGAGAAACGGCTGGGCTGGGGTGTTGCGTGTACCGCGCTCGACGAACTTCGCGTAGAAGGGATCGCCCCGCTTGCTCTTGCGAGGGCCGACGATCACCGACATCTCACGCTCCAGACCTTTGGGACGAACGGCCTTGCGGACGAGGCTTTCGCGCAGGTTGCCGCCGTCCCGGCCGTCTTCGTACTCGCCAACCGGTGCCAGCGCCTTGGCCTTCTTGAGAACCGGGAGCATCGCGTACATCGCTGCGCGCCGGACGGCCTTAAACTGAGCGACGCCGTCGAGAGCCTTGAGCTTCTGCTCAAGTTCGCGCGCGCCCTCGATCTTCACTTCGAAATCCACGGCAACCTCACTTGCGCCGGCGCGCGGCGATCATCGTCTCGCGGTCGGCGCTACCCTCTGGCTCAAAGGTTCCGGCGATGTCGTACACAACGCCTCGCCACCTCAGCTGCCAGTCAGCCTCGATGACCGCGTGCCGCCCCTTGAGCTCGCGCGTCGCGATGATGGTGTCGACCTCGGCGATGGCCTGCTCGTATCGCTCGAACTCGCGGGCTCCGCGCTCCATGACGCGGCAGCGGAGTTTGGTGACGACGGTGAACCCACGAACCACGCCACCGGATTCGTCTTGCGTCGTGGTGGGTTTGAGCACCTCGACGACGTGGCGAAGGCGGCCACCTCTCACACCGCACCCCACACCCGCCAGGACTGCAGGATTGACTTGGCGCCCTGCGGCATCTCGGTCGCGACCGTGCCCGTGACCACCGCCTCACGGTTCTCGTAGTAGTGGCCGATCAGGAACCGCACTGCCTGCAGCAGGATGGGCGGGATACGTGACACGGTGGGCCAGCCGACAGTCACACGTAGGGTCACGGCACTCCGTCGCCCTGCCTGGGTTGCGGGCCACGTCCCCTGGGGCGCGGGCAGCACAACGGCGCCCTGCTCGTTCGACGTGTCCACCTGGTACTCGGCGGCATCAAGCGTCACCGACTCGCCCGCCGTATCGACGTACGCGATTGAGTCGACGGACTGGCAGAAGCCACCCGGTACCCGGATGTAGGTGTCTCCGTCGTCGCAAACGTTAGGGAAGCGTGGCCACGTGATATCCCACTCCTGGGTGAGCAGGGCTCGATGAGTCTCCCGCTCCACTGCGCTGCGTGCTGCCACGATGTAACCCGAGAGCAACCGATCGTCTTCCTGATGGGTGATGTTCAGGTGCTCACGCGCATCGCGAACCGTGAGCGGCTCGAGAATAGGCAAGGTGACGATACTGGTGGCCACTTACCGCGACTCACGCATGGGACGGCCTACAGCTCTCTCCGTCCGCCCCTGGTTGCTCTCTTCCCGCTCGCGCAGCTCGCGCAGGCGCGGGGATTCCTCGCGACGCCGCTCGGGGCGACGCCCGTCCGACTTCTTCATGGGATGTCTCCAAGGGGAAGACCCAGGGGCCGGAACCCCCGGGTCAGTTGCCGCGAACGCGGCGGCTTAAGCCATCGTCAGGCGCTTGATGGCGCGCGAGTCCTCAACACGAGCGTCGCGCCGGGTCCAGAACAGGAAGCCGACTTGAAGGCTATCGGCATACTTCTCGGCAAACCGAAGCATCTCAATGCCACGCACAGCGCGCACGCCGTAGCGGCTCAGTGCGCCGTAGACCACTGGAACCGTACCCGTCGCGATGTCCGGCATGTCCTGGTCCACTACGTACTGATCGCCGTCGATGGTCGGCGGCTCGCCTAACGCGATGTTCGGCTGCCAGAGCGGGCGGCCGCTGTCCGTCTCCGTGAACAGCTTCAGTACCTTCAGGGTGTTGTCGTTGAACACCCAGCGCGGCCCCATTCGACGGTAGGCCGGATCGACTTCGTGCTTGAGGTCGAGTAGCTCTTCATAGGTGAACGCCGTCGCCGATACCGCGTCGACACCAGCAGAGGCGCCGACCGTTAAGCCTTCGATGGTCGGAGTACCAGCGCCAGGTCCCCCGCCGATCGCGTGGCGACTGGACAGTATACGACCTAAGCGCTCGGCGCCCTTGCCCTCGAGGTACTGCATGATGTTGATGTTGGCATCTTGCAAAAGGTTGAAGCTCACCCGAACGATCTTCGAGGTGAAGATGTACGACAGGTAGTTGATGATGCCCAGCGTCTGGTCGGACTGCGACGCCTGCGCGTTCTCCGCAAGCTGTTCACCGACCTGGAAGTCATCGTCTTTGGGCACGGGAAGTAGCGCGCCGGTAGCGGTCGGGTAGAGCATCGGGCCATTCGGCTGACCGGCAAGGGCGCCGATCGCGTCATAGTCCTGCATCCCCAGAACGATGCGACCGGCCGACTCTTCGGTCACCGCGTAGCCGCCGGCAGTATCGGGCGTGGTGCCCTGGGCGCGCACTTCGTCCGGCACAGCGCCCGCGCGCTGCATCATGATGTTGCGCTGCTCTTCGTTGCACGCGGTGATGCCGCCGCGCAGGAACACGTCGAATGCATCGCGCACGCGCGCCTCCGGATCCGCCGGGGGCTGGCCGCTGGCGCTTCGCTCCTGACTGGGCCCGATGCGACCACTCGGGTTGCGGTCACCGGCTTCGCCGTATTCATCACGAGCGTAGTCATCGACATCCTGCGCGTACGCCCGCGCTTCGTCCATCATGGACTCGGTTGCTTCGATGCGCTGGTCGACCTCCGATCGCGCCTGCTGAAGGTTGTCCCAGGTCTGCTTCTCGTCGGCGTTGAAGCCGCGGTCTTCCTTCTCTGCGCCGTCGTAGACCGCACGCAGTTCGGTGTCGATCTTGTTGCGCTTCTCCTTGAGTTCGCGCAAGCGTTTCACTAGGTCCGTCATTGCCCTATTCCTCTGATGATTGCTATCGGATAAGCAACCGCGGTCAGACCTCATCAGGACCGTGCGCGGTCAATGCACGCGGCGAACCCTCAGCCCCTCATCAGGGGCCGATCCGCCGCATGCAAATTCGGTGGGTGCTAGGCGCCTATTGACGCCAGGTACGCTGCTCGGCGCTCCATCGCGCCCTTGTGCAAGTCGTTGTGATCACGAAGTTCGCAGAGCGCCTGGTCGAGGCCACAGCGCGCGTGCTCAAGCCGCTCCGGGTAACACTGCGCGGGGGACAGCTGGGCCGCTCCGGATCGCGCCTCGCTGGTCGTCTGGGTGTACGCGGGGAACGTGACGGGTGCCGTGTCATAGAGACGGCTGATGCTCATCACTGTTCGGACGATGACACCGTCGTCGTCCTCGTCCCACTGACTGCCGCCAGGCGCCACGCGGAACGCGAAGCTCGACTGGAAGATCTGGCGGTCACGCAGAAGCGGCATGTACGTGCGCCAAGCGGCGTTGTCCTCCGCCGGAGTGCACAAGTACTCAAGTCCCGCGTCCGACACCTTAAGATCGTGGTTGATCCCTGCCCGACCTAGTAGTCCGGCTGCAGTGTAGTCGTGGTTTGCCGCGCACACGGCGCCGTCCATGTCGCAGTTCGCGAATGCGTCCCGATGAATCACTTCCACGAAGCCACCGAGCGGGACGCTTCGTTGATCGAACACCGTGGCGATGCCCGCAACCTGAGTGCACTCACCCTCGGCGCGTACGCTGGGCTTGGCGCCTGCGTACCAACTGCTCATCCGGTACTCAGTGTCATTCATGTCTCGGTTTCCTGGGTCAGTAGTTCGGCAACAGTCCGCGCGGTGAGCTCGGGCAACTCGTGGCCTTTAGTGAACGCCTCCCGGCGTGCGGACAGGAAGCGCCGCACAGCATCGTCCGCGCTGACCTCAGGTGCCCTGCATACGCGCGCAACGGTCTGGAACACAGGAAGCGCTTGGCGCTCTGCGATGGCCGCGTGCTTGGCGTCCCACCATTCGGTGCGGTTCTCACCGGCCCTGGCCTCGCGGCGCTCAAGCACTTCGACCAACTCCCGCACTACCGGCTGCACTGCGTCCGGGTTGGCTGAACACTGCGCCGATCTCGCTTCGCCCTCGGTCATCAGCGCGCGCTGTGCGCTCGGTTGCTGCTGCTGACCCTCGGGATCCATGTTCAACGGGCGCAGGTAGTTGTCGAGCGCAGAGTCGGTAACGTTCCAGTGCTCGGCCTCGCGTGCCTCGTTGCGACTCATAAAGCCAGCGGTGATGCCCTTCTGGTAGGCCTCAAATCGCGTGGCGATGTCCCCGCGCAGCAGCTCGTCGAGCTGGAAGCGGATGTAGAAACCGGCGGCGAGCTCCGTTTGCGTGAGCAGCTTGCGCATCAGCTCCTGCTCCCAGGAGCGCACAAGGCGGTGCATGGTGTGCTTGACGAAGAACAAGTCCTGCTCTTCGATGTTCGAGAAGGTAGAGCGGTCCATGTCGCCGACCATGTGAGGCGGCACGCGGTAGTAACCGCAGATCTCGGTGCGGATGTGCTTTGCCTGCTCGAGTAGCTGAGCATCCGTACCCGTCATACCCGCGGACTTGAAACTCATGCCGCTCGGTAGAAGCGCGACGCGCCCGGTCTGCGAGAGCTGGCCGTACGCCTTTCGCCAGTGATTCAGAAATTCGTCGCGGGCCTCGGGGCTAGAGAACTTGCCCTCTGACTCGATCACCCCCGAGATGCCGCCGTTCGCAAATGTGCGCGAGGCCCTCTCACGCGCGGCAATCCCGGTTCCGATCGTCTCGCGAAGGAACCCGATAGGCGACTGCCCTTCAAGCCCGTCGTAGGTGTGCCCCTTGATGTGCACAATCTCGCCAGGCAGGAACCGGAACGACACGCCGTCGATAACGGTTTGGTAGACGGGAGGACGCCCACCACCTGGTCGAATCATCGTGGTCGATCGCGACTCCAGCGGGTACATTTCGACAGGCCGGCCCTGGCCATCGAAGTCGACGAACATGTATCCCGCGCCATCCACCTGCCGCCACCACTCGGCCACGGCCAGGGCGTCTAGGCTGGTCATCCAAGGGTTAGGCTCAAGGTTCAGCAGTCGCCACAGTGGATGCTCCGGGACAGATCGCGTCTGCCGGTCGCCGGTGCGCTGGCGAACCTCCACAGGTAGAACACTCAGCGACTGCGCTAGCACGTTGACGCACGCGGCGACTGTGGACAGGCGCAACGCGTTCTGCCGGTTCACTGTCACGCCCGCCGACGTAGGGCCCGCGCCCAGGATCGTGAGCAACGACGGATCCGTCAGCGTGAGCCCGGTGATGTCGCCACTGTAGTTCGTGGTCGATCGCTGCTCGCTCTGCCAGCGCTGGAGCTGCTCGACGTTCACGCGATGATCAACTTGCCGTCGTAGACTGGCCCGGAGTCGTCATTCATCCAGCCGGCCACCGCCATAATTGCGGCGACGCCCGCATCGATCTTGCCGTTCGAGCCGTCGCGGTCGGGCTTGATGTTGCCCGCGGGGTCGCGCTTGGCCTTGATGTTTTCTAGGCAGTAGCTCAACACGGGGTTTCCTCCACCATTGACCGCTCGGCGAAGCACCAGGCGCTCGAGCTCTTTCATCGGCGCGGACAGGGAACCAAATCCCTGCCGGCACTGCTGCAGATCTAGGTCGCCGTCCTCGCTGAGGTTGTTGACCAGCGGGCCCGCATTCCATGGGTCGAACAGAAGCGTGCGTAGGTCAAGCACGTCAGCGAACTCGCGCACGCCCTGCTCGACGATGTTGTAGTCGGTCACGTTGCCCGGTGTGACCGTGAGCCACCCTTGGTCACGCCACACCGGGTATGCGCTAGAGCCGCCGCACTCTCGCCAGTTGTCGATAGCCCACTCAGGCACCCACACGCGGGCGAGCAAATCAAAGCGCCCATCTTCGTCGGGCAGCAGAGCGACTAGTGCGGTCATGTCTCGCGTGCTGGCAAGGTCGAGACCGCCGTAAGCGACTCGGCCTCGGCACGACTCCAACGCCACCGGCTTGATCGGCGAGGTCCGCCACTCAGTGACTGGCAGCCAAGCAACGCTCGCCGTCGTCCAGACGTTCATTTCCTTCGTCAGGAAATGGTTACGCGTCGACGGTTGGCGGCGCGCGGTGGACGCTGCGTCCTCGAGGTGCGCTGCCCCCTTGATCGTCCCCAGGCCTGGGTTGGCCTTCGGCCAGTTGGCTGGATCGAACGGGTCATCTGGCTGGAGGTCGCCACCGACGTCGCCGTAACCGTCAAGCGTGAAGACAGCGCAGAGGAAGCTGTCGTCTTGGGTGCCGTCCTCTCGATCGAATCCCTGGAGTATCCGCACCGCGTCCTGGCGGAGTTCGTAGCAAGGGCCCGAGACATCGAAGCCAGCGGTCGTGATGTAGACCGTCAGGGGTTGCGCTCGGGCACCCATACCCGTCTGCAGCACCTGGGCCAGGCCACTGTCCTTGTGCGCGTGGTACTCGTCGATCAGGTTCACGTGCGGGTTCAGGCCGTCCTCCGTGTTAGAGTCGCGGCCGAGCGGTACCCACATGCCATTGCTGTTCGGGTGAGCGATCGAGCCGATCACCTGGCGCCGCGTCTCCGCCTTCGGGAACACGACCAGCTCCTTCGCCAACAGCGGAGACCGCCGCGACATCAAGCGCGCTGCCTTGTGACTCAGGTTGGCCTGGTCCTTCTTGGTGGCAGCCGAGTAGATCTCCGGCGCGTCCTCGCCGTCGCAGGTGAGCATGTAGAGCCCCTGCCCTGCCATCAGCGCGGTCTTCCCGTTCTTGCGAGCGACCTCGAGGTAGGTCGTTCGAAACCGCCGGGTGCCATCCGCCCGCAGCCAACCGAACGTCTGTGCAAGCCACCACTGCTGCCAGGGATCCAGCCGGAACGGCGCGTCCTTGTTCGGGAGCCGAAGCCCTCGCGCGAAGAAGTCGAGCACGCACTCGGCGGCATCGACGTCGAACCGCAGTCCGCGCTGGTGGCCGTGCTCAAGGTCGTGGTAGAACCGCTCAACTGCGCGGCGGATCAGGTAGCCAACGATGACGGTGCCCTCAAGAACACCTTCGCAGTACTCGGTGACCGCGGCCATCCCTGACCGCTGCTCGCTCATTTCGCTCGCTTGAAGTCCTGCAGCGACGGGCCGTCTTCGCCCTTGTCGGCCCTGGTGAGCGTGGCGCGGCCGCTCGGCGTCAGCCCGAACTGAGCGAGCATCGACACCACTCGCTTGTAGGTCTCATTCCGGGTCGTGTACGCAGGGTTCCGAGACTGGTCCCCCTTCTCGTTGACGTAGGAGCGACCCTCCGCCTCGATGTCCTGGCCCGTCAGTAGGTACTCGGCGAAGGAGATTGCGCACATGGCGAGCGCGTCGATGTCGCGCTCCGTCATCAGGGCGATCTCCGCCCAGCGTTCGAAATGCGGCACGGCCGTCGGGTACGCGTTTCGTAGCCACTCCGGCGGGGCTGGCGGCTCGGTGAGCGCTACGTCGTCCTCTCCGGCGCGATCGCCGTGACGGTCGGTGCGCTTGCCGCCGCTCGCCGCGAGCAGCAGGTGCGGCTTCCTGGGCCGCCCTGGGCCGCCTTTGCGACTCATTTCAACCTCCTGTTTGCTATGGGGTTTTCTTTTTGACTACGCGAAAAGTTCACCACCGGGCGGTCTCTAGGCAAAGGGCTGTAGGTATTTCGACCCCCTACCCCCTGACGTGCCGCTCACCGAATGCAAACCACGGAAGACGACCAGGCATCCATGCGAAGTAGAGCTGCATGGGAGGCCCGCTCTCGCGAGGAGAGACGACGGGCAACCAGATGTGCACCATCCACTTGATCGTGCTCGGTAGCGTCATGGCGGCGTTGTGGTAACCACATCGCTCGCAGTAAGAACAGCCGTCGACGGTCACCCACCTGTGCAGGCCCAGCACCGTGCATCGAAGTGATCGCGGCTTGCTCGCCTTAAGGAACTCAGCACTCATGACAAGGCTCAGGTAGCACGCACGGAACAAACTCCGGACGGGGACCAATCCGCTCCCCTCGATACTGGCTCGGTCGCTTCGTACTGATCGCCCCACACCACCCGTAGTCCTGACTGCAGGTCTGCGCCCACCAAAGGCCAGGGTGCTTGTCGATCAGCACTGGGATTGGGACGCCCCAATTCGGTGACGCCAACGCACGTACTGTGTTGGTCACGGCATGTCCTCCGTCCGCGTCTTGTAGCTATGGCAACGCTTGCACAGCGCCTGCAGGTTGTCCCAGTCGAGCCGAGCTCCACCTGACCTGATCGTCGTCTTGTGGTCTACCTCAGTCGCCGGGTCGCCGTTGCACTTCCACTTGCCCTGACACACCGGGTGCTCGACCAGGAAGGCCGCGCGGACCTTACGCCAGGTGTTGTCGTAGCCGCGCTGTGCAGCGCTCTTACGTGAGCGACCAGGGCGACGTGGGGTGAAGCTAGCCGGTCTGTTCGGCATGGGATGGCGCGAACCCTTCCCGATCGATCCATCGCTCCTGCTGGCAGCCCAGGGTGTCCACGTATCGAACCTGATAGATCGTGTGCGTCAGGTAGTGGGCGATGCCGACCACCTGGCCCTTCTCGTTGCTGTCTGCCAGGGTGACGAACGTCCGCAGTTCAATGGTGGTGAAGACTTCCGGCGACACCATCATGCTGCCTCGCCTTCGCCGAACGCCTTGCCAAGCCTCGTCCACAGTCGGCTGATGGGATCACGGCTCTTGCCAAGATCGTCGATCACCTTGGCGACCGCGGCCTCGTTGGCGGGGTCGGACAGCCATGCCGAGGCATCAGCAATCCACTTCAGAATCTTCGCTAGGTCCATTTGCCTTGTCCTTGAGATTGCGGATGTAGATGTTCAGTGCGAGCAGACCTATACGCCACAAGCAGTACAGTCCCGCGAGATTGAATAGCGCGATGAGCAGCGCCAGAAGCGCCACCTCGGCGAGGTAGGTGATGACATCCATCATGGTCGGCCCCGATCGTTTCCAAGCAGCCGCACGTACCGCTCATGGGTGAGCGCATTGCCTGTCGCCTGCAAGCGGATCTGATAGGCCCGATCATCGAGCGTGCCGGTGACGTAGAGCCGCAGCCTTCCGGCGGGGTCGAACTGGAGCGATTGCAGATCGGGCGTCGCCGTAGCGTCCCCGCCGGTGCTTGCCACGGTTGAGGTGACGAACTGAGCGGTCGCCCCGACCAGGGCATCCCCAGCCTGCATGACGTCCGTCAGGTCGATGTAACGCGCCTGCACTTCACCGGGACCAACAGGCGCTTCCCACTCGAGCTCACTGATGTGATCGTCGCCGGGTGACCAGTAGACCGTACGCTCATCGTCGGGAGCGTCGAATGTCGCCTGAGATCCGACGACCGCCTCGCCTCCGCCGAGTTCGACGATGATCACGTTCGGCCCGATCGAGCCGCCCGAGGCCTGCGTGTTGCTGCTTACGGTGATGCCGACAGCAGCCGGACCCGCTAGCGTCGCCGCCGGCGCGATGCTGCCACCGACGGCCTGGGTATTCCCCTCAACCGCAATCCCCGTGATCTGCTCGCCGGCGATCTGTGCGGCAGGCGAAATCGAGCCACCCGAGGCCTGCGTATTCGACTCGACGGTGATCGACGCATTGGGCGATTCGCCCACGATGATCGCGTCGGGCGAGATCGTGGCCACTGGGCCAACGCTGTCCTCGACGACAACCTCAATGACCTGCTGCAGGGTCGCTGCCGGGCTAATCGTCCCGCCCGAGGCCTGAGTATTCGACTGGACGGTTATCTCTGT
>JBCCWS010000076.1 GCA_039193195.1 Pseudomonadota bacterium | reverse complement strand
TGCATGAGCGACCCCAACACTCGGAAAACGCCGGCCTCAACCCTGAGAACGCCTCACAGGCACTCGCTCAGCTGCGGTCAACGCCCTACGATCTCATCTCAGGGGCTCAACGCCACACCTCATGAATAAAGCAGGCTAGTCTACGGGGAGTACGTCCACCGCACGGGGTTGCTCTCCCTGCAGCTAGTGGTGCTCGCCCTAGCGATCACACCCCTTAGGCGATGGCTACCCTACGCAAGCCTCCGGCGGTGGCTGGTCAGCCAGCGCCGCGCCGTCGGCGTGGCCAGCTTTGCCTACTTGGCCCTCCACGTGTGCGCCTATCTGTGGCGCCAGCCGTGGTCCCGCGTCCTGACGGAGGGGGCGAGCGCCGCCTACCTGAGTGCGTGGATGGGGGCGGCGATCATGTTGCTGCTCGCAGTGACCAGCAACGACCGCAGCGTGCGTCGCCTCGGTGCTCGTTGGAAGCGACTTCATCGCGGCGCGTACGTAGCAGCGAGCTTGGCCTTCGCGCACTGGGTGCTCACGGCCTACGATCCGAGGATGGCCTACGGGTGGTTGCTAGTGTTGCTCTTGATCGAAGCATCCCGATTGCTGCCCTCATCGACCGCCGAAGCGTAGGCCCTAGGTGGCCCGAGCATTGGCGCCGATCGGCGTAGCTCGCTGGGGGAGGAGGCTGCTTGCCGCCTCCCCCTCGGTTGCCGGGGCCTGGGCGTGATCTTAGTCGTCTTGCAGGGTGGTCACCTGCCCCGTAGTGCGATAAAGAGCGTTCGTATCGCCGACCGCATCGGACCAGAGGTAGCCGTCACTCCAAAGATAGGCATCGGACCAGAGGTAGCCGTCGCTCCAGAGGTAGGCGTCGGACCAGAGGTAGCCGTCGCTCCAAAGGTAGGCGTCTGACCAAAGGTAACCGTCGCTCCACAGGTAGCCATCGGACCAGAGGTAACCATCGCTCCACAGGTATCCGGCGCCCCAAGTCGGGTTGCCCCACAGCTGGGCCGTGTCTTCCACCATCACGACTTGGCCATCCTCCGAGCGGGCCATGAGGGGCGAGAGAGCCTCCTCGTAGAGAATGCCCGTCTGGTTGAGGGCCGCGTTGATGTCGAGCACGCCGGCACCGGCGTGCGTTGGGTCTGCATCGATCTTGCGCGCCGAGCGCATCAAGCGTGCCTTGATGGTGGCCGGCGTTAGCAACGGGTCCTTTTGCAGCATGTTCGCTGCGGCCGCAGCGACCAGGGGAGCCGCCATGCTGGTGCCGGACAGCTCGAGGTAGCGGCCGTCATCGTCGGCGGAGCAGCCGCTGCGGTTGCACCGGTAGAGGCGGTCTTCCATCTCATCGCCGAGTTCCGAGTCTTCGTCGGCAGGCGCCAGCACTCGGTTGCCCGGTGCGATTAGGTCTGGCTTCAAGACGTGATCGATCAGCGTAGGGCCGCGTGAAGAGTACGTGGAGACGTAGTCATCCGAGAAGTCCGCGGTGCCGCTGTCGGTGAGTGAGCCAACCGTGATCACCTTGCGCGAGTTGCCGGGGCTGGTGATGGTCATGTGGCCATCGCGGCCGTAGTTGCCGGCGGACACCACCACCACGATGCCTGCGTCCCAAAGCGCCTCAGCGGCCTGCACCAGGGGATCGTTCTCGGCAGACTCCTCGATGGCCTTGCCGAAGGAGATGTTGACCACTTCGATGTCGAAGGCCGGACCGTACTCGAGGAGCCAGTTCATGGCGGCGATCGCATCGGAGGTGTTACCACGTCCCCGACTGTCTAGCACGCGCATGGAGAGCAGGGTGGCGTTTCGTGCCGCGCCGCGCAGGGCCCCCGCGCTCGAGTTACCGCTCCCGACGATGATGCCGGCCACGTGGGTGCCGTGGCCGAAGGGGTCGGTTCGCTTGCTGCTGTTGCGACTGTTGACCTGACCGGCGGGGCTTAGCTTAGGGCGTGGGTACTTGCCGTTGAGGAACTCGTACTGCGTGTAACCCTTGAAGTCGTTGTGCTTGGCGAGGCCCGAATCTAGCACGGCTACGCCTACGTTCTGCCCGGTAAACTGCCCGTTCGGTGCATTTTGATCCGGCACGCGAGCCGTGCTCTTGGAGGAGAACGACGAGGCGATAACCGGGGCGTCCATCGACAGGCGGGTCACCGGCGCCAGGGCGGCGAGCTGATCGATGGCGCCGGCGCTGATGCGCACGGCGGCCATCCCGAGGGCGCCGTAGTGCGCGAGCACTTCACCTCCCAAGCGTTCTAGCTGCTCTGCACTCGCCAACGAATTGTCGAAGCGGATGACCAGCTGCACCTCTTGCTCGCCACCGGCCGAGGCGATCGCCTGCACGGAGCGGCTCATCTTGCTGCGCGCCTCGCTGAGTTGGATATCGCTCAACGCCGGCGGCAAGGGCGCGATCGGCGCAAGGGGCATCGAGCTCACGGATGCGACGAGGTGCGTCGCGGCCTCGGAAGCGTCGGCCGTGATGGCCGGCGTAGCAGCACTTGCGAGCCCTGTGTGGGGGAGGCCTTGCACGTACTGGTGGTTGATGCTGACGGCAACCGCTAGGGCAAGCGCGCCGCCGGCCACGTAGGAAGTAAGCTTGCTCATGATGGAATCCTCGGGCGGTGAAACGATGGTGACATTTCACCGCACGAGGGCGTGCCGGGGATGGGGAGCCAACAGCGCGCCACAATGAAGCATGTGATATGCGTCACATAACGGTTTTGGCAATGCCCAAACAGGCTCCCTTGGGCTTCGCCACCGGCGGTTAGTCGGCAAGGTCCTCTTCAAGGTGTTCGGCGTTGTGCGCCTGCTTATGCTCTTCCTCGATCTCACGCACGGCGTCGAAGAAGCTGCGACGGCCGCTAGTGAGACCGAGCGTGCGCCAGGTGGGTGCAAGGCGGACGACGCGCTCGCGGAACGCACACTCGTAGTATTCGGGATCGAGGAACCCCTGTTGGTATTGGAAGTGCATGTTGTCCCAATGGGTCTGTTGGGCGATCTGCCACTGGCGAAAGCGTCCCCTCTCCTCGTCCGTCAGAGCGTCCAACGCCTTGATATCTCGTGGGTAGCCGGCCTTGGTCAGCTTGACGATGATGGCGCCTACCTCGCTCTGCGCCGCGTGTACCAGCATCTCTTGCAGCGCGTCAGCCCGCATCTGGTAGGTTTGCGCCAGAGCCAAACGGCGGCTCTCTTCCATTGCCCGCGTGTTCTGGCGCACCTGTATGGCCAGGTAGATCAGTGAGGCGATCACGCCGATGGCGCCCAGCAACTCGCCCAGGGCGCCGAGCTCTGTGATGCTCATGCTAGTGTCCTGTCCCCTAAGTGCGTTGAAGAATTCGCGGGTACTTTTTGCCCCTAGGCACGTTGCTCCTCCTCCCGTGGGGCCTACTAGGCGGTGCCTAGGACTTCGGCGTCAGCTTGAGCAGCCGGCCTCGGCTTCGACCGCGTTCATCTTCGAGCACCCAGAGGTTGCCCGCCGGGCCCTGCGCCAGGCCCCGGATGCGTGCGCCCATCGGGATGCGTTCGACCTCGCTTGCGCTGCCGTCTTCACCTAGTTCCACGCGGATGATCGCCTGGGAGGAGAGACCCGCAATCAGCGCGTTGCCGCGCCAGTCGGCGAAGGCATCGCCCCCGTATACGATCAGGTGGCCGGGCGAGATCACCGGCGCCCACCAGGCGGCCGGGGCGTTGAACTCCGGTCGCGTGTCATGATCGGGGATGGGGCGGCCGTTGTAGTGATTGCCGTTAGAGACTTCGGGGTAGCCGTAGTTGGCCCCGCGAACCACGAGATTGAGCTCATCGCCACCGCCGGGGCCCATCTCCACGTTCCACAAGCGGCCTTCGAGATCGAAGGCGATGCCGAGGGGGTTGCGGTGGCCGAGGGACCAGATCTGGCCGTACACGCCGACGTCGTCGACGGCGGGATTGCGCTCGAGGTAGTCCGCGAAGGGGTTGTCCTCGGGGATGGAGCCGTCGTCGCGTAGGCGCAGGATCTTGCCGAGGTTCGCCTGCATGTCTTGGGCTGGCGTGAACTTCTGGCGCTCACCTGAGGATATCCATAGGTATCCGTCGTTGTCGAAGAGCAGGCGGTGGCCATAGTGACCTCGGCCGACCACCTTCGGGTACTGGCGCCAGATCACCTCGAGCTCCTTTAGCTGGGCGGCACGTCCTGCCTCCTCGAGGACCGCACGAGCCACGGCGGCGCCGCGCGTACCGCCCGTACCGCGCTCCGCGTAGCTTAGGTAGATGATGCGGTTTGCCTCGAAGTTGGGATGGGTGATTACGTCGCCGAGGCCGCCCTGTCCGCCGTAGTCGACGTCCGGTAGACCGACCACCGGGCGAGAGGAGTCTCCGTCTTGACTGACGATGCGCAGGTTACCCTTCTTCTCGGTCACGAGCAGGCGGCCATCGGGCAGGAAGTGAAAGGCCCACGGCTCGTCGAAGGAGGCGATCGGCTCGACGTCGAAGGGGAGTTGGGCCCGCGCGCAGGCGGCGATCAGGACTGCGCTGGCGAGCGTCGCTAGGGTGGTGCGAACGAGATTCATGTCGTTTCCTTCCGATGGGGTTAGATGCCTCATTGTAGGCGAGGTGAGGAGCGCGGCCACGCACCGCTGACCCGATCCGACGGGTTTACGGGCAGGGACCTCCAGGGACCTCCAGGGGCTGGGCGCCATGCCGACACCCACCGCGAAGAGGTTGCGACGGCCATGGCGGGTTGTCCAAGTGCGTGCCCAGGCGGCCGTTGTGCGCCGTCATGACGGGGATGGCCGATACGGGCGAGCAGCATGCTCGCGCTCGTCGCGACCACGCCGCCCCCCGCCGCTCAGGAGTGCCGCTGCCGGTACTCGATGACCGGCAGCCCGGCGATGCCCCAGTTCTCCATCTCGACCTCGTCGATCACCACTACGGTGGTGGCGGGGTCCTTGTTCAGCACCGCCTGCAACAGCTCGGTCATGCCGCTGATCAGAGCGGCTTTCTGCGCGGACGATACCCCTTCGCGGGTCACCTTGATGTTCACGTAGGGCATGGGGAAGTCTCCTGTGTGCCTCTAGTCTTCGATGATCTGAAAGACCTTCGCCATGATCCGCCATCGGCCTCGCTCGCGCACGAGGGTCAGGAAATCCACGAAGCGGCGGGACCCGATCACACACCTGACCCGTGCCATGGCGGTGTTGGGCCCGGCCAGTTCGATAGCATCGATGGCGTCGTGGCGCGGGTCACCGCGCGCGGCGGGCGACTCGCGGGCGGCCACCACCGAGAGATACTCGTCCATGTGGCGCACCAGCGTGGGGTGTTCGTCGGCTGTGGCGTAGAGCGCCTGCGGATGAAACACCGTGGCCAGGCGCGTCGTGTCGCTGTAGTACAGCCCCTGGAAATAGGTGACGAGCACCTCCTCAGATCGCCTCGAAGGGACTCATGAGGCCAGCTCCGCCGCCCGCAGGCCCTCGGCGGTCATCGCGTTGACCACGGCCGGGCGGGAACGGATACGCTGAAAGTACGCCACCAGCGCAGGCCACTGGGCCAGATCGTGATCGATCACGAAGGACCAGCTGAGTAGTACGAACGCGTAGGCATCCGCCACGCTGTACTGCTCACCCAGCAGGTAGGTGCGCCCATCACCCAAGTGCGCGCTTAGCGTATCGATGCGCGCGGCGAGCTTGCGCTCCACCGCCCGCTTGCGCTCACCCGCGAGGGCCTCCCCAGAGAAGTAGGGACCATAGGCCTTGTGCAGCTCTGTAGACAGGAAGCTGAGTATCTCGTGCAGGCGGGTGCGGGCGAGCGTGCCTGGCGTCGGCGCCAGGCCCGCGGCCGGCGCACTGTCGGCGAGGTACTGCAGGATCGCGGTGTTCTCCGTGATGATGTCGCCGTCGTCGGTCTGAAGGGCCGGCACGTAGCCGTTCGGATTGATCGTGCGGTAGTCGATGCCGGAGGCGGTGATGGCCTTCGCCGTATCGGTCTTCTCGAGAGTGAAGGTGAAGGCCAGCTCGTTGAGCACGATGTGCGAGGCCAGGGAGCAGGCGCCGGGCTTGTAGAAAAGTTGCATCGGATATCTCCAAGGGGGGTGTTGCGGTACGTGGCGTGCACTGTAGGTGAGCCTTGAATATTCTGAAATGGAATGATTGGAAAGATGAGTATGAGCATTAAGAATTTTAAGCGACTGCCCCTGCTCGAAGCCTTCGATGCCATCATGACCCGCGGCAGCCTCGTCGCCGCGGCGGATGCGATGCAAGTTACCCAGTCCGCCGTGAGCAAGCAGCTGGCGCAGTTGCGCGAGTGGTTCGACGACGAGCTGTTCGTACGCACGAGCGACGGCATGCAGCCAACGCCGCGTGCGCTGGCCTTGCGCGAGCAGGTGGAGGCGATTCTGGCCCAAGCTGCCGCGTTGGTTGCGCAGGCCCCGATCTCACCGGCCGACTTCACCGGATCGTTCGTGATCAGCGCCACCGATGAGGTGCTCATGCGCCTCGTCTCCCCCCTGGTCAGTCGACTTGCTTATCAGGCGCCGCGGATGCGCTTGATCACCGTACCGCTCGCCCGTGACTACTCCGTCCGCGAGCTCGAGGCTGGTCAGATCAACCTGCTGGTAGGCGTGAATTGGCATGCGCCGGACACGCTGAAGTTACGCAAGCTCGCGACCGATCCGTTCGTGTGCGTGATGCGAGCGGACAACCCTCTGGCCGGCGGGAATCTCACCCTTCGCCGCTACGCTAAGGCGACCCATGTGCTGGTGGCGCCCCTCGGTTACCGCAAGGGCGTTGTGGACATCGAGTTGGAGCGGCTGGGGATGGAGCGTCATGTATGCGCGTCCGTGCCTGCCTTCAGCATGATCGACGCTCAGCTGTTGGGCGATACCCGTATCACCACCGTGCCTTCGCGGGTCGCGACGCGCCTCGCCCAGGCGGGCACCTTTGTAGTCAAGCAGGTCCCCTTGCAGCTGCCAGCGACGGACTACTACGCCCTGTGGCATCCGCGCTTCTCGGCGGATCCGCGCATGCGCTGGATGCTGCAGGAGGTAGCGGACGCCTTCGCTGAGGGTGCAGGATCCTGTGCGGCGCCTGCCGTGGGATGAGGTGTGTAGCTCGGCGGGCGTAGCCCTTACGGAGGTTGTTCAGCGGCACGGTGAGCAGGTCGTCGCCAAGTGGGCAACTTGACGTCGCAACGATCGGATAGCGCGTGCTGCGATAAGTGCCCCTTCCCCTGCGCCGGTATACTCAACGTGCGGCGTGTCGGACACACGTCGACCGGCACGACTTCAAAGGACGAGAGCGATGAACGCAATACCCCTCACACGCGCAGCGGCTATGCTCGCATGCTCAGCTACCTTCGCCCTCGGCACGGCGCTGGCGGGCAACTTCGAACAGGACGTGTTCGGTCCCATCGTGATCCCCGCCCAGCTGGAACGTTACGAGGCGATCGCGGACAGCAGTGAGGTGAATCTGCTCGGCGTAGCGAGTGGCTTAAGGCGAAGTGCCGGTTTCGATTTTCCGGATGGCAACCCGATCGGCACCAGCGCAGGTACCGTGCGCTTCAATCGTGGCTTGCCTCTGTACTACACGGTCGCCGCCGGCCCGCGAACGGGCCTCTACGGCTGGGATAGTAACGCGGACAACGGCTTTGCGACCGCCGACTTTCGCCCGGGAAGTGGGGTACGCGCCCTACGCGCCTGGGGTTACGACGCCCCGATGTGCGCAGGCGTTCGCGGCAATGGTCCGCGCCTGTGGGCCCACTTCACCTCCATCGCTCGCCTGATCGAACACTACGGTCCCCTCGGCGGCCTTGCCGGCGGCAGCTCCGGCAGCATCACCTTGTTCCTCACCGAGAGTGCGCAGGCCAATCCGCTGGTGACCGATTGCGGTAACCGCGTATGCAGCCGCGTAGAAGCGGGCGCACGCGAAGCCTTCTGGATGAAGGCGATCCAGGGCCTGACCGAGGCAGGGCTCATCGGCGATATCGTCTTGATCGTAGAGTTGATTGCGCTGATCGAGGAAGAGGGCATCCTAGCGCTCCTGCAAGGTGATGACCCTCTCGCTGGCGTCGAGGCTCTACTCGATATCTTGAGTGACCCGGCCGTGCAAAGCCTGATCAATCCCGAGGTGATCGACCTGCTGCTGACCTCGCCGGACCCCGTCTTCCACGCCATCGACCTGATTGACAGCTTGGCCAACGCCGCCACCTTCACTGTGGATGATCCGACCGTGTTCGTACGTCCCGGCGTGATCAACTTCGACGCTTTCGCCGAGATCGTTGGTCGCCTCGGCAACTTCCTGGCTGCCTACGGCGAGTATGACATCGAGACGGCGCGCAGCTTAGTGGATGCCTGCGCGGTGCCGGGCCGCTTCATGGATTGGCCCACCGTCGCTACGCTGCCAGCGGGCGATAGCACTTGCGGCGAGGCGTTCTCTGCCCTTTTCGACGACTATCTCGCCAATCTCGATGACAACGCCCCCTCCCGCTTGGACGACCCGATCGGTCGCTACGTGCAGATGGCAGTTACCACCGCCGTACTTCAGGGCGACGCGGTAGACAGCTACACGCAAGCGCGCACGCAGTACCTGGCCGCCCAGCCGATCAACTGGGACGTTAGCTTTGATGATATCCGCTTTGGCTACTGGGGCCGTAGCTCGGATATCGCTCGCGCCGAGGCGCGCCTCGCAAGCGATTTCCCCGACCTCAAGAGCCAACGCTTCACCAGCCTTGGCGAGGCGCCCTGGCGCGAGATCTTGACCCTATCGCCGGCGGAGCCGGGCCTCGCGCGGGCCTTGGAGCTGCCCGATGGCCGCTTGTCGGCCGGCGGCTGGACTGATCCCGTGCCCACGCAGGTATTGCAGGCTCTTGGCTGCGAGGAAGTGGTGCTGGTGAATCGGCGCGACGGGATCGGCGCTTTCACCACCGGCGTGGCTGAACTGCTCGGTGCGAGTGAAGCGGAACTCGATGCGCTCTACGACCTTGCGGACCCGACCAGCAGCTTCTCCGATGCGCTCAGTCGGGCCAGCGGCGTGTGGTGCACGGACTGGGACGCGCCGGATACCTTCGACATCGAGGGCCTGTCCGCCGAGGGCTACGAGGCACCCTTCGAGACTGACGCGCCGTTCTTCACCCAGGCGCCCGAGCCCTACGAGGGGATTTCGTCGGATTTAAATCTTGTGGGGTGCACACCTGGGGTGTTTTGAGCTTCCGATATCAATAGGTGAGGCCGAAGCCGAACTCGAAGAGCGGGTCGTAGGCCTCATCCCCCACGTGCAGGGGAATCTGGTTCGCCTCGCGCGGCCAGGAGAAGCTGAGCTTGCCGCCGAACGGGTGGTCGCCGAAGAACACGTCGGCGATCCCCGCACCTTGCGAATCTGATAGCCAGGCGACGACAAAAGCATCGGAACTGGCGAGCGCCTCGTTTACGAGCAAGGGCCGTCCGGTGATGAGCACGGTGATCACGGTCTTGCCCGCGTCGTGGTGGGTCTCGATGAGCGCGCGCTGCGCCGGGTCGAGCACCAGGTCGCCGGCCGCGCCATCGAAGCCTAGCGTATCCTTTAGAAGATCGCTCAGGATGCCTTTGGAGCCGTGAATCTGCTCCCCGTTCAGGGAGCTGAAGGAGGCCATGATCGACACCACGTCGGCGTCGATCGCATCGATGAAGCTCGGCAGGTGCATCGCCTGCAGCTCTTCGTCGCCAAGCTCGGCGTTGCCGCGGTCGATCCCGTCGATGGTCGCGCCGTCGGCGAGGAAGTGCTTGGCGGCGGCGGCCGCAGGGCACGTCTTCGGGAGCATGGGGATGTGAGTGGCGTCCGTTGTCTTGTGCGCTGGTCGTGCTAGGCGGGCACGCCCCGCAGAGAAACGTGAGGAGAGCATAGCGGTGCGTGCCTGGCACCAGCAGGCGTGCGGAGCGTAGACGGCAGCACCCGCGGGGCGACAGGGCGGCGCCCGATGGCGCCGCGTAACGGGGAGCATGATAGCGACCCTCGCGCAAAGGATGGCAGCGCTGCGCCATCGCCCCTGGCCTACACGGCCTGATTGCTCGCCTACTCGTCCTCGGGCGGCGCTTCGAATACCAGCAGGTCTCCCGGTTGACAGGACAGTGCCTCGCAGAGTTTCTCGAGCGTAGAGAAGCGCACGCCTTTCACTTTTCCAGTCCGCAGCAACGATAGGTTTTGTTCGGTGACGCCTACGATGGCCGCGAGCTCTTTGCCCGTGATGCGGCGCTGGGTCATGACGAGATCGAGGGTGGTGCGGATGGGCATGTCAGACGAACTGCCGGTTTTCGCTCTGCAGGCGCGCGCCCTCCAAGAGCAGGCTCGCGAGCACCCAGAACACCAGGGCCAGGCCGATCGCCTGTAGCTCGTGGCTGCCGAGACTCAAGCTCAAGAGCTTCTGTCCGGGCGGATGGTTGACCGAGAGCACGACGCTAGCGAGCACGTGGTGCAGCGGGCGCAGCAGCGCCTGCGCTAGCAGCAGCACGGCGAAGCGCCTCAGATCTCGGCTGTTAGCGTCGTTGAAGTACTCGCCCCGGGCGAACTTGGCGAACGATCGACGTAGGAAGTAAAGCGCGGCGAGGCCGGGCAGGGCGGCGAGCACCGTTAGCAGGAGGAGCGCATACCACTGCGTGGGCTCCACGCTCACCCACTGGATCGGCAATGCTAGCGTGCGTTGTGTGAGGCGAGCGAAGGCGCCGATATCGAACAGGGCGTACGCGCCCAGGAGCACCTGCGCCAGGATGAGGCCGGCGCACGCCCATGCCACCAGCTGTGAGAATCGTCGAGTCATCGATCCATCCCTTGAAATTAAATTAAAACAGCAATAGATTATTGTTTTATTTTAATCACTGCAAGGATCGAAATGATGTCAGATCGACACTTGGCGGTTAGGAGACTGGTCGCATCGGCGCTCCTGCTAAGCGCCTCGCTGCCCACCACGAGCCACGCCCTCACGGTGGCGGGGTTCAAGGCGATTTGCGAAGCGGCGACGGTGGCGTGCGACGCGCACCCCATGCTCAACGCCTACGTTGGTGGTTCCCTCGACATGATCGCCACGCTGGACGAGCGCACGTCGTTCCTGGGCGAGGTGTACTGCCGAGCGCCGCAGGAGTTGTTCGATGTGGCGGCGATCATCCGGTACGTGGAACACAAGGCGCCGCGCGCGCAAGCGAACGCAAATGCGATGACCCTGGTCGTAGCGTACCTCGTGGAGAAGGGCGGCTGTTGAGGCCTCGGGTGTCGGGCACAACGGGCACTTGACTCAAAAGAGCCCCGCACACACGCTGATCAAGTGGTTCCGCAGGAGGTTCCTCGTTGAGTCGCTCACACCTGGGCCCAGCGCCCGTCTCTTGCGAGGCCGTGCTCCGCGCGTGCGGCGTGTTTATCGTCATAGCGTGCGCTTGCGCGCGCCTGTCGGCCCAGGAGCTGCCGCCGAGCCCGCTCGAGCGCGGGGTCAACTTCGGCAATATGCTCGAGGCACCTAACGAGGGCGATTGGGGCTTGACGCTCGAGGCGGAGTATTTCGCGCGGGTCAGCGCCGTTGGTTTCGATCATATCCGCTTGCCGGTGAGTTGGACCTATCACACACAGGCGAAAGCGCCTTACCGCATCGATCCCGCCTTTCTCTCGCGTGTCGTGTGGGCGATCGAGCAGGCTCGTGCGCGGGGGCTTGCGGTTGTCGTCAATGACCACCATCACGATGAGCTAAACGCGGATCCCGACGCGGAAGGCGAGCGGGCTCTGGCGATATGGCGACAGCTCGCCCACCGCTTGCGCGCCTACGATCCCGATCAGGTGTACTTCGAGTTGCTGAACGAACCGCACGGCGCCTTCAACGCTAACCCTGAGCGTTGGAACGCCTACCTTGCCGAGGCCTTGGCAGTGGTTCGCGCGATCGATCCAGATCGACCCGTGTTGGCAGGTCCTGTGCAGTGGAATAGTGTCGATGCCCTGGATGCCTTCGAGCCTCCCGACGATGCGCACTTGATCGCCACCGTACACTTCTACGAGCCGTTCGGGTTTACCCACCAAGGGGCTGAGTGGATCGATCCGATACCGCCCCTCGGGGTGGACTGGATCGGCACCCGCTACGCGCTCGGTTGGGGCTGGGAGAATTGGTCCTGGGATACCACGACCGACGCCGAGGACGCGGGCATGCGCGTGACCTTCGATGCGGGATGGGCTGGGTTGGCCTTGCACCGAGGCTCGCCCCTCGATGCCGTCGACTCCCTGACCGTGGAGGTTGACCAAGCCCTGTCCTTGAGCATTCGCGCTGGCATGGGAGATGACTTCGCCGTGCGCGAGTTGCAGTCTGGGCCAGGCGTCAATCGGTACACGGTGACCTTCGATCCACCGCTAGCCGCCACGGACATTCACCTGCAGAACAACACGCCCGATCCGCAGGCGCCCTTCACCGTGTCTTTCCTCGAAGTGACCTACGAGAGGAATGAAAGTATTAGGTTGCTGGTGGATGAAGCCGCGTTCATCGCTCAGGGTCTAGCGCTCGCCGAGCGCTGGGCCGTGGCGCGACGCCTGCCGCTCTACGTGGGGGAGTTCGGTGCGTACAGCCGCGCGGACACGGCCTCTCGCGTACGCTGGACTGGCAGCGTCCGCGAGCAGATGGAGGGGCTCGACTTAGGCTTCGCCTATTGGGAGTTTGGCGCGGGTTTCGGTCTGTACGATCCCGAGGCTGGTCGCTGGCGCGCCCCCTTGCTCAACTCGGTCTTGCCTCGCTAGTGTCCTGTAACAGCTGATTCAGTAGCGATTCGGCGCGTTGGGTCGAAGTACTTCCACTTCACGGTCTTTGGCGACTTGTTGTACTGGCGTACGTAGCGCATGAGCTTACGCTTCAGATCAGTCACCGAGGTAAAAAC
>JBCCWS010000075.1 GCA_039193195.1 Pseudomonadota bacterium | reverse complement strand
CCGCGCTCTTCTCGCCAGCGCTGCAGGGCCGCTCTGTTGACTCGCCTGACGTCTCAGTTCGGCCCGCTCTTCGTCGGTCAAATGGATAGGAGTACTCATAGCTGGAATTGTACTCCGAATCTAGCTGTTACACTCCACTAGGACTTGTCGAGGTCGAAGCGCTCGCGCAGAAAGCGTGCGATGCCGTGATCGTCATGATGGCCGATCACCGCCGTCGCAGCATCCTGCACGAGCGCCTTGGCGTTGCTTGGCGCGTAGGCTTCGTCGGCCACAGCGAACATGCTCAGATCGTTATCGCTGTCGCCAAAGCAGAGCACACGCGTAGCATTTAGCTGTTCGCGTAGCACCTGCACCGCGGCGCCCTTGCTCGCCTCCACATGGTGCAGGTCGATCCACCTCAGGGAGGGGCCTTCGGCTGCAACACCGGCGTAGGCGACCAGCTCCGGCTCGTCGGCGATCAGTGCTTGCACGGCATCGATCGCGGCAGGAGCGCCGAGCGCGCTGATGTTGGTGATCTCGGCGTCGGCGGGGAGTTCTGCCACACCGCGCACCTCTACACCAGACAGCTGCGCGTAATCCGCTGCCAAGCGACGCTCCACCTCGTTGTGGAGCGGGGCGTGGTAAACCACGTGGCGATTGCCGGGCTCGAGCGTGAACAAGAAGGGGGTGATCCCCTGGCTCATTACGGCGCCGACCACATGCTCCAGCTCGCTCAAGGTGAGGGAGGTCTGGTGCGTGTAGTCGCACGCCTGCGGATCCCAGATCAACACGCCGTTCTTGTAGGCCTGCGGCAGGCTGAACCCGTGGCCGACGATGAGATCACGCGAGGCGTGCAGCGTGCGACCGGTCGCCACCGTGTAGTGGATGCCGCGGGCCGCAAGCAGGCTTAAGGTCTCGCGCGTGTACGCGGAGATCGTCGACGACGCATCGAGCAGGGTGCCGTCGAGATCGAAGACCAAGAGCTCCATGTGCTTCTCACCGGGCTGAGGGATGGCGGAGAGGGTGGGATTCGAACCCACGTGGGGCGGTAGGCCCCCAACCGATTTCGAGTCGGTGCCGTTATGACCACTTCGGTACCTCTCCAGGCAGCCCGCGATTATTTTCTCTTGGAACTGTCGCGTCAAGGTGACGGCGGCAGGAGGCACACGTCGCGCAGCCGAGTATGATCGAGCGGGTGAACCCCTGGATCCGCTCAAGCTGGAGAATTGCACTGCGCCGCAGCGCTCGCTGGTGGCGCCTTGCGTTTCTCGCCACCTCCGCGGCCCTACTCGGCACGTGCTCCTATCCGGTCAGCGAGCTGGAACGTCTACAGGAGTTGGGCCGCCTACGCGTGGTCTCGCGTAACGCGGCGACGAGCTTCTATCTGGCCGCGGAGGGCCGCCCCGTGGGGGTGGACTACGAACTAGCGGAAGGATTCGCCGAACGTCTGGGACTCACGCTCGAGTTCATCCCGTTGGAAAACGTGGGCGATCTGCTACCGAGCGTTGAGGAAGGCTTGGCGGATATCGCCGCCGCGCACATCACGGCCACGGCAGAACGCGCGCAAACCGTTCGCTTCGGACCTGCCTATCAGCAAGTCTCCACCTTCGTGGTCTACAAGCGCGGACAGCGACGACCGCGCAGCGTCGAAGACCTCGCCGCAGGTCGTCTCGCCGTCATCGCGGACAGCAGCCACCTAGAGCGCTTGGAAGCCTTGCGCGAGGAGCACCCTGAGCTGCGCTGGGAGGAGTTGCCCCTGGCCTCCGTCGAGGAACTCTTCGAAGCTGTTGAGGAAGGGGATTTCGACTTCGCCGTCGCCGACTCCTCGGCCTATCAGCTCAATCGACGCTACTACCCCGAGGTGAGGCGCGGCTTCACCCTGGCCGATCCAGAGCCCATCGCGTGGGCCTTCCCCCCGGGGCTCGATCGCAGCGTCCTGGATGAGGCCCAGCGCTACTTTCTAGAGCTACGCCTGAGCGGGGAACTGCAGCGGGTCATCGATCGATACTACTCCCATACCGATAGCTTTGATTGGGTAGGTACGCGGACGTTTCTGCGTCACATCGAGTCCCGATTGCCGCGCTATGAGCCCCTGTTCCGCCAGGCGGCAGCGGAGGTTGGTATCGACTGGCACCTGCTGGCAGCCACGGCCTACCAGGAGTCTCACTGGGACAAAAACGCAGTCTCCCCCACCCGAGTGCGGGGCCTGATGATGCTCACGGAAGCGACCGCCTCGCAGCTGGGCGTCGATGACCGCACGGCGCCAGAGCAGAGCATCCTAGGCGGTGCCCGGTATCTGCTACAGATGCGCGATCGCCTGGATCCGCAAATCCAGGAACCGGACCGCACTTGGCTTGCGCTCGCCGCCTACAACGTAGGTTTCGGCCATCTCCAGGACGCGCGAACCCTGACCCAGATGCATGACCGCAATCCGGACCTTTGGACGGACGTGCGCGAGCACCTACCCCTGCTGTCCCGACGCCGCTGGTACTCCCAGGTCCCCCGCGGCTATGCCCGCGGCCGCCAGCCTGTCGAGTACGTTCGCAACATCCGCAGCTACTACGACATCTTGCTCTGGAAGGCCCCTGACGTGGAATTGACGGTGGCGCCGGAAGAAGAGGCGTCCCTGGCGCAAACCGAGGCTGCCGCCTTGGACGCGACGACCGCGAACACCTCGACTGGGCCAGCCTCGAGCGAAGACTCGCCCGACGCCGGCACCCGCGACCAAGTACCCACGCAGACCGACGTCCGGGTGAGCGCGCCCACCGACGATCTTGCCGCGCCTGACGTTTCTCCAGGGCCCGAGGCGGCGGCGCCCGAGGACGCACCGCCAGCGCCTGCGCCAAGCGAGGACGGCGCCGTCACCGCCGCCCCAAATCTGTGAACCGCCCCACACTTCCCTTCACGCATGGGGCGAATTACCAAAATGCCAAACACGGTCGCACGTCCGGGTGGCGCTGACAGAGTAGCGTCGCTCGTATGCCCTGCCCCCGCCCATGCCTAGCGGAGTGATCGATGCAACCGACCCACGACGACAACCCTGCTGACGCTGAACTCGCCGCGTTGAAGCGCGAACACCAGGCCCTGAAGGAGACCCTGACCGGCAAGGATTCCGAGTTGAGTGCCATGCGCACGCTGGTGACCGAGTGCACACGAGTCATGCGAGGGGTCGCCCAAGGCGATGTGAGTCAGCGCATCGGTGCCAAGGCCGACGGCGAGATGGGTGAGCTCGTAGAATCGATCAACGCGACCTGCGGGCGCGTCGGCGAGCTGACCCAGCGCATCGCCGAGGCGGCTGACAGCATCACGCACAGCGCCCAGAGCGTGGTAGAGGGCAATCGCACACTATCTCAGCGCACGGAAGAGCAGGCCTCGTTCCTGCAGCAAACGGCGGCCAACATGGAGGAGATGACCCAGACCGTTCGCCAGAACGCCGACAGTGCTCAGCAGGCGGATACGCTTTCGAACACGGCGAGCAACACGGCCAACAAAGGCGGCGATGTGGTCCGCAAGGCCATCGAGGCCATGGGCGAGATCAACGACTCGAGCCGCAAGATTGCCGACATTATCGGCGTGATCGACGAGATCGCTTTCCAAACCAACCTCCTCGCCTTGAACGCCGCGGTGGAAGCCGCGCGTGCCGGTGAGCAGGGTCGCGGGTTCGCCGTGGTCGCGAGCGAGGTACGCAACCTCGCCCAGCGCTCGGCCAGCGCCGCCAAAGACATCAAGTCCCTAATCCAAGACAGCGTGGCCAAGGTCGACGAGGGCTCGCGATTGGTCGATGAGTCCGGCCAGACGCTCGAGAGCATCGTCGATGGCGTCACCCAGGTCAGCCAGATCATCGGAGACATCGCCAAGGCTTCCGCCGAGCAGGCGAGCGGGATCGATGAGATCAGCAAGGCCGTCAGCCATATGGATCAGGCCACGCAGCAGAACGCCGCGCTCACTGAAGAGGCCACGGCCGCCAGCGAGGCCGCCGGTGAGGAAGCGGGCGCCTTGCGCGAGCTGGCCGCTTTCTTTCAAAGCAGCGGCGCCCCCTCGGGCGGCGCCGCGCTGAAGTCCTCGGCGCCTTCGGCGAGCCCCAAGGGACCGCCGAACGGCGTTGAACGCCGCGGGTCCAATCGTCCGTGGTCCGGCGACGGGTCAAGCTCGAGCAGTGCCGCTAGCAGCGCCAGCGGAGCATCCACGCGCGCGGCCCCGAGTGTCGGCACCCCGGACGAAGACGGCGCCTGGGAAGAGTTCTAGCTAAGACGCATGACCGTCATACCCCTTCGACGCTCGACGGCGGCGAACGAAGAACGCCCGTAAGTGCTGCCCACACACGTCGCTCATCACACCGCCCTGCACGGCGATTCGGTGATTCAGCGACGGATGATCGACCAGGTTGAACACGGTCCCCGCAGCGCCTGCCCGCGGGTCCGGCGCCGCGTACACGAGCCGCGCGATGCGTGCATGCACCATCGCACCCGCGCACATCGGGCAGGGCTCTAGGGTGACGTAGAGGGTGCTGCCCGTCAGGCGGTAAGTCCCGAGGCTACGCGCGGCGGCACGCATCGCCACCATCTCCGCATGGGCGGTGGGATCGTGGGTCGCGATAGGTCGATTGCTTCCCTCCGCCAGCAACGCACCGTCCCGCACGATTACGCACCCCACGGGCACCTCGCCGCGAGCTTCTGCCTGCTTGGCTAGGGCCTGGGCGTGGGCCATCCAGCGGGTGTCGACATCTTCCGCCGCGACGCGCTCATTCATCGGCTCGGCCGTAGGTGACGCGACCTATTCCCACTCGATGGTGGCAGGCGGCTTGGCGCTAATGTCGTAGGTGACGCGGGCGATGCCATCGATCTCGTTCATGATGCGGCGCCCAACGAGATCAAGGAATTCATAAGGTAGGTGGGCCCACCGCGCTGTCATGAAGTCGATGGTCTCCACGGCGCGCAGGGCGGCCACGTAGCCGTACACGCGATAGTCCCCCTGGACGCCGACCGAGCGCACCGGCAGCAACACGGCGAAGGCCTGGCTGACCCGATCGTAGAGCTCGGCACGGCGCAGCTCCTCGAGGAATATGGCGTCAGCCGCCCGAAGCAGATCGGCCTTCTCTTGGTCAACCGGGCCGAGAATCCGCACCCCAAGCCCCGGGCCTGGAAAGGGGTGGCGGTAAACCAGGTCGTGCGGCAAGCCCAACTCCAAGCCGATCCGCCTCACCTCGTCCTTGAAGAGCTCGCGCAAGGGTTCGACGAGTTTCAGGTTCATTCGCTCGGGCAGGCCGCCCACATTGTGGTGCGACTTGATGACCTTTGCTTTGCCGGTAGCCGCGCCCGCGGACTCGATGACGTCGGGATAGATCGTTCCCTGCGCCAGGTACTCGATGCCGTCCAATGCCTTAGCGTGCTTCTCAAACACCTCGATAAACAGGCGACCGATGAGCTTGCGCTTCTCCTCCGGATCGGCGACGCCCGCCAGCGCCTGCATAAATTTATCGCCCGCGTCGTGGCGAATCACGTTCACGCCGAGATGAGCGGCAAAGGTCTGCATCACCTGATCGCCCTCGTTGAGGCGCAGGAGCCCCGTGTCGACGAACACGCAGACCAAGCGGTCACCAATCGCCTTGTGCAGCAGCGCCGCCACCACGGAGGAGTCCACGCCGCCGGACAGGGCGAGCAGGACGCGACCTTCCTCGCCCACGGTCTCCCGCACCCGGGCTATGCTGTCTTCGATGATGTTGTCGGGGTTCCAGGCTCGACCGCAGCCGCACACCTCGTGCACGAAGCGCTCGATGATGCGCTGCCCCTGGCGCGTGTGGGTGACCTCCGGATGGAACTGCAGGGCGTAGAGCCCGCGCTCCTCATCAGCCATGCCCGCGAGCGGGGCGCTGTCGGTGCTCGCGATTAGCTTGAAGCCCGGCGGCAGCTCGTCCACGCGATCCCCGTGACTCATCCACACATCGAGCAGGCCGTGGCCCTCGGCGTTCGTGTGATCTTCGATGTCGCGCAGCAAGCGCGAATGGCCGCGCGCGCGCACCTGCGCATAGCCGAATTCGCGATGGGTCGAAGGCGCAACCTGCCCGCCGAAGTGTGCCGCCATGCTCTGGAACCCGTAGCAGATCCCAAGCACTGGCACGTCTAGGGCGTAGACCGCCTCAGGAGCGACCGGGGTGACCTCCTGACCAACGCCGCCCGTCACCGACTCAGGACCACCCGAGAGAATCACCCCACTCGGCGCAAAATCCCCAACCGCGGCATCGCCTGCATCCCAAGGGTGAATCTCGCAGTAGACACCGGCTTCGCGGACCCGACGGGCGATCAGCTGCGTGTACTGCGAACCGAAGTCGAGGATCAGGATCTTCTCGGCGTGAATATCGCTCATGCGTTCCCCGTGTGGCTAGTGTCCTGAGCTAGAACTTGGTTGACTCGAGTTCGCGGCGCCCTTTCGCCCCTGAACAAATCGCTCCTCATCCCGTGGGGTTTGCCAAGCTCCTCGTCGTGCCCGATCGAACACCCGCGTGCGACAATCAACGAACTTCTACCTCACGACTAGAGGCCTATCAGCTAATCCATTCGATAGTTAGGCGCTTCCTTGACGATCGTCACATCGTGCGCGTGGCCCTCGCGAACGGCGGCGGTGGTGATGCGCACGAAGCGCGGCTGGGTGCGCATCGTCTCGATATCCGAGCTACCCGTGTAGCCCATGGCCGAACGCAAACCGCCAGCCAGCTGATGAATGATGGCGCCCAGGGGACCCTTGTACGGCACGCGACCCTCGATACCCTCAGGCACCAGCTTTTCCACCTCGTCCGTCTTGTCCTGGAAGTAACGATCGCTAGAACCGTGGCGACTGGACATGGCACCGAGCGACCCCATGCCCCGGTAGCTCTTGTAGGAGCGCCCCTGGTAGAGCTCCACCTCGCCTGGTGACTCCTCCGTGCCGGCGAATAGGCTGCCCACCATAATCGTGTGAGCGCCCGCCGCGATCGCCTTCGCAAAGTCTCCGGAGTAGCGAATACCGCCGTCGGCGATCACCGGCACGCCGGTTCCTTCCAGGCCCTTTACGGCACGGGTGATGGCGGTGACCTGAGGCATGCCGACTCCCGCAACCACGCGCGTGGTGCAGATGGAACCGGGGCCAATGCCCACCTTCACCGCGTCAGCACCCGCCTCCACCAAGGCCAGGGCCGCGTCAGCCGTAACGATGTTGCCGGCGATGATCTGCAGATCCGGCCACTGCCCCTTCAGGCGGCGCACGGTATTGAGCACCCCCTCGCTGTGTCCGTGGGAAGTGTCGACTACCACGACGTCCACGCCTGCGTGCACCAACGCCTGAACCCGATCATCGGTGTCCGCCGACGTGCCCACCGCCGCTCCTACACGCAGAGCACCGCGCGAGTCCTTGCATGCCATTGGATAGTCGGAGGCCTTCTGAAAGTCTTTGGCAGTGATCATGCCGCGAAGCTCAAAGCGCTCCCCCACCACCAGCACTTTCTCGATGCGATGCTTGTGCAGCAGGTGCAGCACCTCCTCTTCGCTAGCGCCCTCACGCACCGTAACGAGGCGCGCCTTGGGCGTCATAACGCTGGTCACCGGGGCGTCTAGATGAGTTTCGAAGCGAAGATCGCGATTGGTCACGATGCCGACCGTCTCCTCGCCATCCACCACCGGCACGCCCGAGATGCGGTGGGCGCGCGTGAGGGCGAGCACCTCGGCGATTGTCTTGTCTGGGCTGACCGTAATGGGGCTGGAAATGATGCCGCTTTCGTACTTCTTGACCGCGCTGACCTCGGCGGCCTGGCTTTCCGGCGTCATGCTCTTGTGCACGATGCCAATGCCGCCCTCCTGGGCGAGGGTGATGGCGAGGCGCGCTTCGGTCACCGTGTCCATCGCCGCGGAGAGCAGCGGAAGATTGAGCTCGATCTCCCGGGTGAGATGCGTGCGAAGGCTGACGTCCCGGGGTAGCACCTGGGAGTAGGCGGGTTCTAGCAGCACGTCATCGAATGTGAGGCCTTCGTCGACGAGTCGCATAATTCCTCCTGAATGCTGCCTGATGAGTTAACCGAGTATTGTATAGCAAAGGCACGCTCTTTGGCGGCCGCCGCGCAGGTCGCGATCGCCTACCCAAGCGGCTCTACGGGCGGATCAGGCGGTGGGCTACAATCACCCCATGCCGCGCAACCCACCGCCGCCAAAGCCACAACAGGAAAACCTGTTCGGGTCTTCCACCGCACCACCGACATCCTCGCGCCGGAGCGCCACCCCACGACGCCCGAGCAGCACAACTAGCGGCTCTTCCGAGACGATCGCGGACGAGGTAACGAGCGCACCGGCCACCCAGCGGGCCACCCAGCGGGCCGCACGGCGCGCTGCCGAGCGCGCCGTGTTTACGGTCAGTCGACTGAATAGCGAGGTACGGGGCCTGCTTGAGAAATCCCTGCGCACAGTGTGGGTGGAGGGCGAGATTTCCAACCTCTCACGACCGGGTTCGGGGCACGTCTACTTCACGCTCAAGGACGCCCGCGCCCAAGTTCGTTGCGCACTGTTTCGCCAGCGTGCACAGAGCACCGGTCCCCTACGCGATGGCCAAAAGGTCCTCGTACGAGGGCAGCTGACCGTCTACGAGGCACGCGGGGAGTACCAGATTCAGGTCGATACGGTCGAGGAGACCGGTGAGGGGGCCCTACGGCGGGCCTACGAGGAGCTGAAGAAGCGCCTCGCCGCTGAAGGCCTGTTCGCCACCGAGCGAAAGCGGACACTACCAACCCTTCCGCAGCGGATCGGCGTACTCACCTCGCCCACCGGCGCCGCGGTACGTGACATCCTGCACGTGCTCGGTCGGCGTTTTCCCGCCGTGCCCGTGCGCATCTACCCGATTCCCGTTCAAGGCCCTGAGGCGGCGCCGAGGATCATCGCCCAGTTGCGCAAGGCCGAACGCCGACGGGACTGCGACGTGTTGATCCTCGCTCGCGGTGGTGGCTCGCTAGAAGATCTATGGGCCTTCAACGAGGAGCGCGTGGCGCGAGCCATCGCCGCCTGCGACATTGCCCTAGTGAGCGCCATTGGCCACGAGACGGACATCACCATCGCGGACCTGGTAGCCGATCTGCGCGCACCGACACCGTCCGCTGCGGCCGAGTCGGTGGTGCCGGACGGCATCGAGTGGCTGCGACAGCTGCGCACGCTCGAGCAGAGGTTGCTCTCGGCCACACGGGCGCACGTAGCGCGCAGTCAGCAGCGGTTTCGGTGGATGCAAGGCCGCTTGCGTCAGCAGCATCCGGCAATGCGCCTACGGCAAAACATGCAGCGCGTCGATGAGCTTGGCGAGCGCCTGCGGCGCCTGACCGCCCAGCGAATGCAAGGCACCGCCCTGCGCCTGCGCAACCTACAGGAAAGGTTAGGAAGAGTCGCACCTGGTCGACGTATCGAAGAAGGGGAGCGACAGCTAGCGACCCTGCGGCAACGTCTAGGCGCAGCCGCCACGCGCCTTGCGCGGCAACGCGCAGAGCGACTAGGGGCCCTCGAGGCACGCCTGAACCGAGCCTCGCCGACCCATCGACTCCCCGCCCTGATCGCTCAGCAGCAAAGCGTTCAGACACGTTTGGAAGCCGCCGCGCGTCGCCAGCACGAGCGGCTGTCCGCGCGCCTGGCGCGAGCAGCGGATACGCTGCACGCGGTCAGCCCGCTGGCCACGCTCTCGCGCGGCTATGCCATTGTGGAGCGATCGGCGGAACGCACGATCCTACGCAGCGCCGCGCAGGCGTCAGTGGGGGAATCGGTTCGGGCGCGCCTCGGCGAGGGGACGATCGAGGCGCGGGTAACGGCGGTGGAGCCGAAGGGGAAGGGGTAGGACGCCGACTGACCTACGCCAGCGTCCTGCCGAGCGGACTCCTACTGGGTTAAGCGTCGACCACCACGCCCCAGGGGCCCTTGCCGACTGCGATCGTGTTAATCACTTTGTTGGTCTCGACGTCGATCACGGAGACCGTATCGCTGCCGCCATCGGTAGTGAACAGTCGCTCGCGCGCCTTATCGAAGCCGAGGCCCCAGACTCGCCGCCCGACCGGTATCTCATCGAGCACCTGCAGCGTGTCGGCGTCTAGCACGTAGATGCTGTTGCTGCGCCCGCCCGCCACGTAGAGGCGCCCCGTCGCCGCGTGCTCGAGGATGTCCTTCGGCTTAGAGCTCGGGTCCTTGAGTTTCGCGCGCCGATCGATCTCGAAGTTCTCGAGGTTCACGCGCACGATCTCCGCGCCGATCTCAGCGGTGGCGTAGGCGAACAAACCATCGGCGCTGAAGGTAGCCGAACGCGGACGTGAGCCCACCAGCACGTTCTCGATCAGCTCGTGGTCCTCCGTGCGAATCACGTGCAGCATGTTGGTGGACTCGCTGGTGATGATGACCAGCTTGCCGTCCGGGGAGATGGCGACGCCCTCGGGCTCGATGCCAACCTCCACCTCGGCGATTACCTCACCGGAGGCCGGACGCAACACAGACGCCTGGGCGTCTTCCTCATTGGCGATGTAGAGATCGCCGTTGGCGTGAACCATGAAGTTCTCAGGATCCTCTCCGCCATCGAGGTTGCGCAACACCTTGCCGCTGGCAGGGTCGACCACGGCGATAGCGTCGTCGCGTCCGAGCGCGATGTAGATTTCTTTGCCGTCCGGCGACATGCCAATGCCGCGCGGTTGCTGCCCCACCTCCACCGTATCCAACACCTCATAGGTGGTGGCATCGATGATCGACATGGAGCCTTCGTGTTCGTTCGTGACGTAAATGCGGTTGCCAGCACTGGCGCTCCCGGCGGCCACCAAGCCAGCGGCCATCACGGCCATCACGGCCGAACTATTGAATTTATTCATTGGGCACTGCCCTCCTCACATCCGTTGAAGCCCAGGGTATCCAATTCGTGGGCGGCCGCGACGCCACGCACGGGCGCCGTGCCGACCACCTTGCCGTCTTTCTCGAGCAGGATCATTTGGTTGAGTTGCCCACTCGCGCGGAATCGCATGGGCACGCCCTTTTGGCCGTCGAACTGCACCTGATCACTGCGCAGGGCGCTGAGCAGGGTGCTCGGCTGTGCCGTGCCCTGCTCCATCACCACCTGCGCGTAAAGTCGCGTACCGGCCCAACCCGCATAGGACTTGTCGCTCATGGGGGTCCCTTGGGCCTCTTCGAAGCGATTGCTCAGCTGAATCGCGGCGTAGCGGCGGAACTGCGTATTCCATACCTTGGCCACGACACCGTCTCGATCATTCCCGGCCTCGGCCCATTGGCTGAGCGCATCCTCCCGCATTCGGTCGCTGGCCGGAGCGTGAAAGGCGTTCGCCTGGCAGGCCGCGCGCAGGGACTCCTCCGTCGCGCTCAGGTTGACCACCGGTAGCGCAACGTTGTCTCGCGCCAGGGCGAGAAAAGGCTCGGCGGGCAGGGCCGCGAACAGGGCCGCCACCCCTTCGGGCAGCGTCATGGCCGCCCCGCCGCCGGGCTCGATGTGTTGGTGCTCGAAGGCGTAGCCAAGGAAGCGCCCCTGACGGTTCGCTTCATCGACGGCCTGCCGAAAACCAAGGTAGGCATCGCTCTTTGGCCCAACGAAGACTAGTGTCACTGTCTCCTTCGCGAGCGCCTCGCCCACTCCTAGGGCCATTGCCAGCATCACTAAGCCAGCAGCGGTAGTCACCGTGTTTCTCAAGTCTCCCCCCTCCGCTCTCAAGCAAGCCTCCAGCTGTGATCACGCCTTT
The DNA here is from genome assembly GCA_039193195.1 of Pseudomonadota bacterium. Classification (NCBI taxonomy): domain Bacteria; kingdom Pseudomonadati; phylum Pseudomonadota; species Pseudomonadota bacterium. Next base: position 3,092 of record JBCCWS010000075.1, on the reverse strand, counting down.
GGCACTGGCAAGGCAGCTCGCCATTATGGCGAGCACAAGCAACTGGTCCAATGCTGACACTTAGGACATGTGCCAAACTGACTCTGCGGCATGAAAGATCGGGAAATTTTCCCAAGTTCACAACGTCGCCCCAGAGCACCGTGCCCTGGAGTCGGTGCGCGTATCAGGCGAGAAGCATCCGCGCGGAGAGGAACCGCGAGGGCGCTAGGGGGAGGTTAGGGTTGGCGGCTGGGCAGCCTTCGAGGCGTGCCGGGGCGGAGCCGGCGCGCTAGAGCCAGACGCCGGGTGGAAGCTGTTGACGCTCGAGTTTGCCCGTGAGGCGCATGCCGCGCTTGTCGAGCAGTCGCACCTCCACTTGCCAGTCGTCGCCAGCGAGTTCTTCGGCCTGTCGCGGCGTCAGCTGAACGCTTCCCGAGAGCTCACCGCCGCGCACGTCGCCGGAAGACTCACCCACGGCGAGATCCAGCACCAGCGGGCCGTCCACTAGCGGTGCGCTGTCCGGCTTGCGCACGGTCACCTCGGCCCGACGCGCTGGGGTACCTGCCCACTCGATCTCCCAGGACAGCTCGTTGGTCGAGTCATCCAGGGCGATGCTCGCGTTCCCGCGGGCGGGGCCACCTTCCGCCGAGGGCCAGCCGTCGGCCGTGAGCTCGGCAGCGTAGCTGGTGATCGCCGCCTGCGTTGCGCCAGCGGCCAACAACAGCAGCACGGCGCACGCGCCTTGGCAGGCTTTGTTGTTCAATTTCACTCGGGCGTACTCCCCGACACACGCTTGTCGCGTTGCGATGTGGTCATTGTGCACGAAAAGGATTCGTCCAGGGAACACGGATGGACGCTCGCAAGACTCGATTTGCCGTAGAAACGGGCGGGACGAACGGCCGTTTACATCATTATGTTAAACTCAGTAGGTGCGAGAAGGCCTCCGCGATCGGTGGCCGGAAGCCATCCATGTCGACGAGGAAGGAGTCGTGGCCCTGGATAGAGGGCAATTCCACCAGGTTGACCTCGCGCTCAGGCGTACGCAGCATCTGCGCCAGCTCGCGCTGCTGCTCGATGGGGAAAAGAAAATCGGTGACCGCGCCCATAACCAGCGCGTACTCAAGGCAGCCATCGCTCGCCTTACCGCACGCTAGCGTTGGGCCGTGGTCCGTGGCGTCGAACAGATCCATCGCGTGCGAAAGGTAGAGGTAGCAGTTCGGATCGAAGGCACCGGTGAACTTCATCGCGTGCGCCTCGAGGTAGCTCTCCACCTCGAACTCGATCCCAAAGGGCCCGACGCGAAACGACTCACCGGGCTCTCCGCGCGCGTCTGGCACTCGTTCGCGACCGAAACGATGCTTCCACTCTTCGGCGGATCGGTAGGTGATCATGCCTAGCTTTCGTGCTAGGCGCATACCACGAATCGGTCCGGTGCCGAAGGGGTACTGGCCGTCACACCAATCCCTATCACTGCGGATCATCTCTCGCTGGAGCGAACGCAGAGCTATCGAAAACGGTAGAGAGCGTGCGGCCGAGGAGATGTTCACCAACGCGCGTACCTGGGATGGGTATTGCAGGCAATAGGCCAACGCACTCATGCCCCCCATCGAAGGCCCCACCACCGCCAGCAGGCGCTTGACTGCGAGACTTCGGACGACCTCGTGAGCGGCGGCGGCGACGTCCTCCAGTGAGAGCACGGGGAAGTTCAGTCGGTACGCATTCCCCGTGGCCGGATCGGTAGACGCGGGACCCGTACTGCCGAAGCAGCTCCCCAGGGAGTTTACGCAGATGACATACAGGCAATCGGTGTCGATGGGCTTTCCTGGTCCGATGACGTCCTCCCACCAACCCGGCGTGGGGTCGGCCAGGGAGGACGCCGCGTGAGACGATGGCGACAGCCCGGTCATGACGAGCACTGCATTGCTGCGCTCGCCGTTGAGCTCGCCCCAAGTCTCGTACGCCATCTCGACCTGCTCCAAGCGACCGCCGCGACGCATACGAAAGGGGCCGCCCAAGCTCATCAGCGTGGCCGCCGGGGGCACTCGCGCAGTGGTGACATCAGCCATGACAGAACCAACGGGGCATCGACTTCGATGGAGCGCAGTGTACGGCAACCAGGCATCGAGCGATCAACCGATCTGGAATATCCTCAGGTCGCGGTGCGGGCGCAGTGCTAACGCGCTCCTCGACGAGGCGCCTTCAGAATCACCGCATCCCCCAGCACCTGCTCAGGATGTACGACCATCCGATCGCGCCCGTCATCCTTGGCCTTATACAACGCCCCATCAGCTGCCTACAAAATGCTCGATGGATCGGCCGCGGCACGGGCCCTGACACAAACCACACCCACGCTGATGGTGACCACGCAAGCGGTCGGCGATGCCGGATGCGCTATGGCACGTGCTCGCATCGCCGCGCGCATCCGATTGGCGGCATCGGTCGCACTCTCCACCGTGCTGGGGCCCAATGATGAGGGCGAACTCCTCACCGCCGTAGCGAGCGGCCAAGTCCCCCTCACGGCCCACCATGGCCCGCAGCACGTCAGCAACGTGCACCAGGCACCGGTCGCCTTGATGATGGCCGTAGCGATCGTTGTAGGCCTTGAAGTGGTCGACGTCGATCAGCAATAGGGCCAAAGCAGTATCGTCGTGCCGCGCTCGTCGCCACTCGCGCTCCAGGTGCTCATCGAAGCTACGACGGTTGCCCAAGCCCGTAAGGGAGTCCATCAACGAAAGACGCCGCAGTTCCGCGACAAGGCCGTCCGCCCGCTCCTTCTCGAGCAATATCTGGCCCACCGCATGTTTGAGCTCGCCGATTCGCTGGTCACTAAGCGGCGTTCAACGCCTCGTTCTCCGCGTTGCGCTCGCGCATAGATGCCACCAGATCCAGGTTCTCAAGGGCGCTCTCGATGGAGCGACGATAGTGTTCCCCGAATCGCCGCGCCACCATCAGGATGAAGGCCGACCACACGGCTAGCCTGGATTATTCGTGAGTGTTCGTCGCGAGGGCGCCGAGAGGCAGCAAAACACGGGGTGGCGCGCAGTGGAAGGCGCGCAGGCGTACTCAGCAGTACGTGTCGAGCACCTGCAACGAGCACGCGCCGTGTTTTGCTG
>JBCCWS010000074.1 GCA_039193195.1 Pseudomonadota bacterium | reverse complement strand
TGCATGAGCGACCCCAACACTCGGAAAACGCCGGCCTCAACCCTGAGAACGCCTCACAGGCACTCGCTCAGCTGCGGTCAACGCCCTACGATCTCATCTCAGGGGCTCAACGCCACACCTCATGAATAAAGCAGGCTAGCGACCCGCGTGGATCAACCACTGAGCATCGCTGAGCAGACACATGCCGCCGTAGCGCTCGAGGATGGGCCGTACGCGGTCCAGGATGGCTTGCGCGGCGTCGTCGTCTTCGGCGGCGACGATGAAGACGCAGTTCTCGTCCGTGTCAGTCACGTCGTCGGCGCGTCGATAGCCACGGTCGCCACTGCCGCCCGCGTGCATGAGGAAGGTGTAGCCGTCCGCGCCGGCCTCGTGCAGGGCTCGTATGAGGCGCTCCATCTGCGAGCGTTCCAGAACGATTTCGAGTCGCTTGCAAGGACGCATGAGTCTTCCCTCCTCAGCCCGCGAACGAGCGTATCAGGTGATGGAACAGGGGGATCCCAAAGAGAATATTGAACGGGAAGGTAATGGCCAAGGACATGGTCAGGTAGATACCTGGATTGGCGTTCGGCAGGGCCAGGCGCATGGCGGCGGGCACGGCGATGTAGGAGGCGCTAGCGCCCAGGATGGCGAGCAATAGCGCGTCTCCCTCCGAGAGTCCGAGCAGTAGCGCCAGGGCCAGGGCGACGCCGCCGTTGAGCAGGGCGAAGCCCAGGGCCAGGCCTCCCATGGCGATGGGCGACACACCCAAGGCGCGGCCGCGGGGATCCGCGATGTCGCGCAGGCGGCGGGCGGCCACTAATCCCATATCCAACAGGAACAGGCATAGCATGCCGACGAAGGGGGTCTTCACGAACGGCTGTAGCTGAGCCATGCCCCGCTCGCCGCTGACCCAACCGATCAGCAAACTGCCGAGGATGAGCACCACCGATCCGTTTAGGAACGCCTCGCGCAGTAGGGTGCTGAGGCCCATGTCTTCCTCGCCCTTGTCGCCTTCATCGGCTGTACCGCCCACGAGGCGATACAGGAACAGCCCGACGACGATGGCCGGAGCCTCCATGAGCGCCATGGCGGCCACGAAGTGTCCTCCCCAAGGGATATGAACACTGTCGAGGTAGTTGGTCGCCGTGACGAAGGTGACCGCGCTGATGGAGCCGTAGGTGGCTGCGATCGCGGCGGCATCCGCCTTATCGAACCAGCGCGAGACGATGAAGAACACGTAGACCGGTACCAGCGCTGCAAGGGCGAGGGCGGCGCCTAGGGCAGCGAACACCTCGGGCGACAGGGCGCTGCCCGAGAGCGATACGCCGCCCTTGAAGCCGATGGCGAGCAGCAGATACACGGACACGGCTCGCGCCACGGGATTGGGCACATCCAGATCAGAGCGTGCGAAGGTGGCGAACGCACCTAGGAAGAAGAATAGGAGTGGGGGTGAGGTGATGTTGCTTAGAAATGCGCTACTCATCGCTTGGCCTTGGATCTTCACCGGTGTCGAGGGGGCTGGCACCGATTCGCAAGCCCACCGCTGCCGTGGCCAGAACGTTGCCGTCGAGCAGCCAGCTCGCAAGACCGGGCTGCACCAGCGTGTACAGGCGGTGGCGACCCTGGCGCGACTCGATCACCAGTCGGTGCGCGCGCAGTTGGGAGAGGTGCTGGGACACACGGCTCGCGGGTAACGCGAGTTCCTGCGCCATGCTGCCGACGTCTATCTCCCCCGCCCGCGCCATCAGCTGGATCAACTGCACGCGATCTGGGTGCGCCAGCACCTTCAACAGTCGAGTGATCTCGTCAACTTCCGCCACGCTTCGCGCCATGCGTTCCCATCCAGCACCCGTTCCGTCCATGGGGTACTTCGCAGGTGGCACCCCCGGCGAGCAGTCCGCTAGCGTCCGCGTTGGCGCTCGCCAGGTCTGCTGCGGGGCAGCACTGTGGAGTAGCTCAACCGATTTATAAAATTCAAAGTATCTAAGGAATCGTTCTGTTTATAATATGAACACGATGGCGCGTCTTAACTACAACCATCTTCACTACTTTTGGGCTGTGGCCAACAACGGCAACCTCACGCAGGCTGCGCAGGAACTGCACGTCTCGCAGTCGTCCCTGTCGTTGCAGATCAAGAAGCTCGAACAGCAGCTTGGCCACGACCTGTTCCTGCGCGAGGGCAAACGGCTGATCCTGACCGAAGCGGGGAGGGTGGCCCTCGAGCACGCGAACGTGATCTTTGCGAACGGCGCGGAACTCACGAGCTCCCTGCAGGAGGGCACGCGGCTCAGTAAGGTGCTACGAGTGGGGGCCCTCTCCACCCTGTCGCGAAACCTGTAGATTCGCTTTCTGGCGCCGCTATTGGCGCGCGACGATGTGCGCATTGTGGTGCGCTCGGGCACCCTGGACTATCTGTTGGACGGCTTGGAGAGCCACCGCTTGGACGTGGTGCTCTCCAACCATGTGCCAGCGCGCGACGCGGCTACCCGCTGGAACGCCCACACGATCGACCGCCAACCGGTAGCCCTTATCGCGGCGCCCGGTATCGGGAATCCCGAGCTGTCGGTCGTGGAGTTGCTGAGCCGCTACCCAATCGCGGTGCCGACCCGTGAGAGCTCAATGCGCGTGGAGTTCGATGCTCTGGTCGATCGCCTCGAATTGCACCCCAGACTGTTGGCCGAGGTAGATGATATGGCCCTGCTACGCCTGATGGCGCGACAGGCGCGATCGCTCGTGCTGGTCCCGCCGATCGTCGTCGCCGATGAGCTTGAATCTGGCGAGCTACACGTGCTGGCGAACCTGCCGGGATGCTTCGAGACGTTTTCGGCCCTACGGGTGGAGCGCCAGTTTCCGAACGAGTTACTCCGCGAGCTTTTCATTACGCCCTCAGGAAACTAGCGGTAACTGGCATCGCAGCTGCGTACGACCCTGGAGCAAGCCACCCAAGGCGGCTTCCTACCGCATATCTCCTGGCGGTCGCAGCTGGATCGGGCCTCATCGAGCGCCCGCCTACTGATGCAGCGTTGCTAGCTGCGTCTCAACATACCGGTAGGATCCAGCGGTAAGCCACGCGATGCCGAAGGCGAGCAATGCCCAGAACTCAACCCAGTAGATCACCCGATCACCGCTTACCCAGCACAGTGCGTAGGCAGCACCGATTCCCAGGCTGATCACCATCGCCACAAGGCACGCAGCGTAGATCCCCACGCGGCACCACACGGTGATAAAGGGGACGGGGGCGTCAGTTGGCTTTCGCAGGGTCATCGCGGGCAGCTTGCCTAGGGCGTGGCGGATGAAGTTAACGACCAGCACAACAAGGCAGAGCAGGAGTACGACCGCGCATACCGTATGGGCCGTGGAGACGTGCTGGCCCAGCCAGTCGAGGTATCCCGGTAGGCAACCCTCGTTGGGGAGCGGGCATGCGCCAGAGGGGCAACTCGGGGGCGGGGGGCCGCCGCTGCATCGGTGAGTCGGCAGGGGGCAGGTGGGGAAGAACGCCACCCCGAAGCTGGTCAGGCAAGCGACCTTGGTGGTCCAGAAGTCCACGGGGCCGCGCCCGTTGTAGGCGACCAAGAAGGCGAAGATGATGTAGAGCGAGCCGACGAAGAAGTCGCGCGCCCCGGTCCAATAGGAATGACTTACGGTCGGCAGCAGCGGTTCCCCGGCGATCCCTTGCACGAGGCCAGCAAGGAAGATCGCCACCAGCCCGATGAGAAAGCGCAGCCACAGGTAGCTGAACACAACGTTCTCGTCCTGGTCCGCGGCGTTGGGCTTGTCCATCGGTGTTCCGCTCCGAAAATCCTACACGCTCACATCGAGTGTATCGAGCGACCAGAATCTCTCACGCTGGACAGTGAGGGGCCGACTTCTCGCAGACGCTCCGCGAGCAAACCCGAGAGTCTGGCGCGTATGTGTCGAGCACAGATCCTAGCATCCGAGTAGGCCGGCCTATGCCATCACTAAGGCCGGCCATGGCCTCGTCCAGTGGCTGCCAGCTGCGCTTGCAGCGGTTGCACGGTGGGGAAGTCGGCTGAGCTTGTGCCGCCGCCGAAGATAGCGTTTCGCTGCGCATCCACCTGGCGTCCCTAGCAGAGGCTATCGAAGTCCCTGCCGCCCCGCAGGGTGGAGAAGAGCAGCCTGCGACCGGCGGGGTCGAAGACCGCGAGCTACACGTCCCGCGTGGTGGGTTCTAGCGTTTGCAAGGGCGCCCCGACCGAGCCTGACTGGAGTATCCCGAGCAAGTCGTTTCCGACCACGTTCGCCGGCCGACTGCCGTCGGTTAGGGTCAAGCGCTGCGCTTGCAGTCCGGTGCAGAAGCCGACGCGCGGTGGCGCGGCTTTCGGTTCTTTGGGAGCGCGGAGTGGAGCTTTCGGTATGCGCGGCGTCAAGCGAGACTTGACCGTATCGAGGAGTGAGAGCGGCCCACTAGCGCCGATGGAGCGCTTAATCTTCCACACCCTCCATGCTCTCGTAGGTGCGCTGGCCCGCGGAGTAGGCGATGATCAGTACGGCCTGCGCGTCGCCTCGGCATCGCGCCTGATGAGTGGTGCCCTGGGCGACGTATACCGTATCGCCCGCGCGCGCCGCCAACCACTGCTTCCCGACGCGGATCTCCAACTCGCCTGCCACAACGTGGATCGCCTCATTGGCATTGCTGTGGCGGTGCGCGGGGCTCGTGCAACCTGGGCTAACGGTCATGCGGGCAAGGGAGAGGTCGGCCCCTCGGTGCGAGGCGTCTTCTACCAACCAACGCATGGTGCCCCAACTCTCGATCTGCACGTCATGCCTCCTGCGGCGGTCCGGGTTGGTAGGAAAGGCGCTGGGTGCTCGGTGCAAGCGCGCCAGCGGGCAGTCATTCTGTGCCGCGGGCAGCACGACGGCAACTCGCGCGCAAAGACGGTCGGGCAGTCGAGTCGCCGCGCAAATCGGCAGTCTTGGCCGATCAACACCGTCGTGAGCGCCAAGGTCGTGGTAGCATTTTCGCCACTCAAGTCGACTTCCCATTCTGAGAGCGACTTACGGTGACTATCAATAGGGATGAACCGTCCGTGCTGCTTGCCGCGGGCCCCAGCGGCGCGGTTTACGCGCAGCGCTTGTGGCAGGAACTGAGTTTCCGCGGGTACCTAGTAAATAAAATAGCATCAGAGCCAAGCCTGCGTGACGCCGAGATCGACGGTTCCGTTCGCGCCGTGCTCGTCATCGCTACCGATGACGCCGATGATGGCGGTACCCTGCGCGCCGCGGTGGCGTGGGCTCGCGCCAATGAGCGCCCCGTGCTGCCGCTATTGCTATCCGGTGAACCCTGGGCACAGCTGGCTGACCTGAACTTCACTGACGTGCGCGGGGAAGCGCTACCAAGCGGCGCCTTCTTTCAGCGCATCGACGATAGCGTGCAAGAGGCGGAAACCTCCCTGTCAGAGGGCGCCTGGGCGCTGCTGCAGCAGGGTATGTGGCAAGCGGCCCTGCGGGGCTTCGCCCAACGAGTCGCGGCCTCACGCGATGACAGCAACGCGCTTATCGGAAGGGGTTTCAGCGCCCTGGGCTTAGGCCGCTACGAGCAAGCGCTGGGCTCCTTCGAGCGCGCCTTGGCGCGCGAACCAGCCAGCATGGTCGCGCTGGCAGGACGCGGCGAGGCGTTGGTCGGACTCGGCGACCTGGAGCCTGCGCGCGCGGCCCTCTCTCGAGTGTTGGAACGTGCGCCGGACGCGAAGCGAAGCGCGCTTCCACTCAGCCAGGCGCTCGCAGGGCTGGGACAGCCGGAAACGGCGCTGGAGATCCTGCAAAGAGCGTTCCCGGAGTCGGCGATCGACGAGCCATTCGTAAGCGCGATGGCCTCGCGATTGGCAAAGCTCAACGCTAGCTCCGATGCCTTTCACGAAGAAATGCCGATAGAACGCTTCCTGGCGCTGCTGCCCTCGAATTCCGAGGTTGAGCGCTGTCGCGCGATGCTATTGGAAAGAATGGGTAAGCGTCAGCAGGCCCGCCGCGCCCGGCGTCGCGCCGTCAGCATCGCGCTCGCAGATGGTCCGCCCACCAGCGCGATAGGCCCCGACCGCGAGAGTGGTGTGCCTACCGGCGCGGCAGTGTTCATCTCGTACTCTCGGGACGATCGGGAGTACGTCAGGCAATTGGTCGATTGGCTCACGCAGGCCCAGGTGCCGGTGTGGTTCGATGATGCGATCCGAACGGGCGATCAGTGGATGCGCGATATCGAAGATCGCCTGCGCGCTGCCGCTGCGGTGGTGGTGGTCGTTTCGCCATCGGCGCTGGATTCTACCTGGGTAAGGCGTGAGCTCCTCCTCGCCGACCGGTTGCAGATCCCGATCCTCCCGCTGCTGCTGGCGGGAGAGCCGATCTCGTTGCTGCTAGACCTACAACACGTCGATGTGAGCGGTGAGCGGTTGCCGCAGGCGGACTGGCTGGTGCAGCTACGTGGCCTCATCGGGGCGCGGCCTCAAGTGACGACGAGTCCTGCGGATGCGCATTTCCAAGCCGGAGAAGCGCTGCTCAAGCTGCTGCGCGTGCGCGACGCCCTGCGTGAGTTCAATCGCGGCATCGCGGCTGACCCGCAACACGCGGACTGCTACGTCGGGCGCGGCTCCGCCCTAACGCAGGTGGGTGCGCTAGCCGCCAGAGACAGTGAGCAGGAGCATCCGATGCTTCCTTGGATCAACCGTGCGTTGGAAGCCTACGAGCAGGCGATCGCGCTGGAGCCGACCAACGGCAACGGTCACCTAGGCCGAGCCGTGATGCTGATGAACCTCGATCGCGCGGACGAAAGTCGCGAGGCCGTGAGAACCGCGGTGCGGGTGGATCCCGCCAACGCCGACGTGCGCTCGACCTGGGGCGCTTACCTGGTTCAGGAGGGACGTTTCGAGGAAGCCATCGAGCACTTCGAGGCTGCTCTGCGCCTCAATCCGCGCCATTCCCAAGCGTTTCAGAACCGCGCCTACGCGCTGCATCAGCTTGGGCGCGAGGATGAGGATGAAGAGGCGTTTTGGATCGCCGCTGGGTACATGGAGAAGCCGCAGTTGTACGAGGTGAAGCGCGCAGCGCGGGGGCTGGGGCGGCGCCTTAAGCGGATGCTGTCCCGACACGCATAGGGGTCCTGCGGTGGCCGACCCGTCGGGGCTACCACCGCATGGGAACGGGCTGCCTACTCAGGCTGCCAGTTGGGCACGCGGCCCGGTGTGAACGGCACGGCCAGTCTTTCCGCGTCTTGCTCTAGATTCTCGAGCATGCTGTCGATGCGCTTGAGCTCCTGCAGGGCGCCGGAGAATTCCTGGGCGGCGATGTCGTAGGCCTGGCGATGTGTGCTGGTGACGGGCGCGTAGGAATCCCAGTGTCCGAACTGGATGCTGCCGACGCGATTCGTGATCGGCCAGGGCACGGGCTCCGCCCGACGCGCAACGGTGGCATCGCCATTCATGACCACCTTGAGATCCGCTAACGCCGCCACGATCGCCCGCAGTTGCTGCTGTTGGCTCTCGGTTGGCGCCATCGTATCGGTGAAGCCTCGCTTCAGGTGGGCGAGGCGCCTATCCATCTCGCCGATATACTTCGCAGCACCGTCCACGGCACGGGATAGGCGATGGGTCTTGCGCTGGAACGCCACAACCTCATCGAGGTCGTCAGCGATGATGCCACCCTGGTCGAGGCGCTTGACGGTAAAGGTCTGCGCGTCGCCCAGCTCGGTTAGCTCACCACCTTGGCGGACGGCTAGGGAAACCGTGTACTCACCTGGCACGACCATCGGCCCGGCGGGTGCAGGCCACCAGGGCGGGCGCTCCCCGAGGGCGTTGAGGTTCACGGGGTCGGCGGCGGGCATGCGAAGGTCCCACGCCACTCGGTGCAGGCCCTTGCCCTTGGGGCCTGAGATGCGGCGAACGACGTTGTCATCGGCATCGCGCACGGTGAGTACTACGCTCGGTGCCTCCTCGCGGTCTTCTGCACGAAGCTCATCCCAGGACGGGTAAGGCGTATCGGCACCGCTCTTCTCAAGCTTGCGCTCGGCCTCGCGACGCATCTCGCGCAGGGTCTTGTAGCCATCCTTCAAGTGGTAGGTGAACACAGCGCCGAAGGTGGGGTTGGGGGCGGCGTAGCGGCCGGTCCCCGGCGAGTCGCCGTCGTAACGCTCGAAGAACGCCCAGGGGTCTTTGACTGGGAACAGGATGGCGTCGGCGCTCTGCATGTCCGCCGCGTTGGTGCGCAAGGGGCTGTAGTCATCGAGGATGTAGATACCGCGGCCGAAGCTTGCCACCACGAGGTCGCCTTCGCGACGCTGGATCTCCAGGTCGCGCACGGCGATTGTCGGGAAGCCGCCCTTCAGCGCCGCCCAGTGCTTGCCACCGTCTTGGGTCACGTAGAGGCCAAACTCCGTGCCCACGAAGAGCAGCTCTGGGTCGACGTGGTCTTGGATGATCGTGTGCGCCGTGCCGCGCTCGGGCAGGTCGCCGGTTATGCTCTTCCAGGTTTGCCCACGGTCCGTCGACTTGAAGACGTAGGGGCGGAAGTCGCCGCGCTTGTGGTTGTCGAACACGGCGTAGGCTGTGTCGGCGTCGTGCAGGTCGGCGATGAGGTCCTCGACCAGGGACATGTTCGGTACGCCGATGATGCTAGAAACAGATCGCCAGCCCTCGCCGCCGTTCTCGCTGACCTGGATCAGCCCGTCGTCCGTGCCCGCGTAGAGGAGGCCTTCCACCAGTGGGCTCTCATCGAGGGCGACGAGCGAGCCGTACACCGAGGTCGACGCGTTCTTGGCGATCGAGTCCACGGACCAGATCCTGCCCATCACTTCGAGCTCGTTGCGATCGAGCTGGCGCGTGAGGTTACCGCTCACTGGCGTCCAGCTGTCGCCGCGGTCATCGGAACGAAACAGCTTCTCGGCGCCGTAATACAGGCGTGCGGGATCGTGCGGGCTGATGATCAGCGGCGCATTCCAGTTCCAGCGCAGGGCCGGTTCGCCCGGGCCGGGCTGGGGCGCGATGTATACCGCGTTGCCCGTCTTCATGTCGTAGCGAGCGAGGCCGCCGTACTGGTACTGGCTGTAGACGATCGACGGGTCCGTCGGGTCGATCTGCGGCTTGAAGCCGTCACCACCCAGGGTGAAGGTCCAGTCGTCATTGGTGATGCCGCGGGAGAAGGTGGTACGCACGGGGGCGCCCAAGGTGTTGTTGTCTTGGGTGCCGCCATAGACCGAGTAAAAGGGGAAGCCATTATCCGGCGTGGCGCGGTAGAACTGGGTCAGCGGTAGGTTTCGGGCATGGCGCCAGGTCTGGCCCCTATCGAAACTCTCGTAGACGCCGCCATCACCGCCGATGCGGATGTGCTGGGTGTCCTCGGCGTCGATCCAAATTGCGTGGTCGTCGACATGCTTAGCTTTGAACGACAGTCTTTTGAATGACTTACCACCATCTTCTGAGACACTGGTGAAGGTGTCGAGAGAGTACACGCGGTCGCTGTCGTAGGGATCGACGGTGATCTCGTTGTAGTACTGGGCGCTGGTGGTCTTGTAGCCCGAGCGCTTCTCCCAGGTCTCACCGAAGTCCATCGAGCGGTAGACGCCACCCTCGCCGTCGAGGCCTTCGACAATGGCGTAGAGGATGTTGGGGTTCGATGGCGCGGACGCGAGGCCGATGCGGCCGAGGTCGTTCTTGCCTGGTAAGCCGCCCGCGAGCTTGCGCCAGGTTTTGCCGCCGTCGGTAGACTTGTGCACGCCGCTGCCTGGGCCGCCATTGATCAAGGTCCACACGGCGCGGTGGCGTTGGTAGGTGGAGACGACAATGTGGTCCGGGTTGTCCGGGTGCACCACGAACTCATTGGCCCCCGTATAGTCGTTTACGTGCAGCAGGCGCTCCCAGCTCTGGCCGGCGTCGCTGGAGCGGTAGAAGCCGCGGTGACCGCCCCCATTCCACAAGGGGCCCTGAGCGGCCACGTAGACGATGTCCGGATCCTTCGGGTGAAAGCCGATCTGACTGATGTGCTCGGAGCTCTCCAAGCCCATCTTCTCGAAGCTGCGGCCGCCGTCGACGGAGCGGTAGATGCCGTCACCGTAGGCGACGCTGCGCTGGCTGTTGTTCTCGCCCGTGCCAACCCACACCACCAGAGGGTTGCGCGGGTCGAGGGTGACGGTGCCGATCGAGTAGCTGCCGTAGCCATCGAATACGGGCGTCCAGGTGATGCCATCGTTCTTCGTCAGCCATAGGCCACCGGAAGCCGTGGCGGCAAAGTAGTGATGCTGGTTCTCCGGATGCACGGCGAACTCGACCACGCGTCCCGAGGTGACGGCTGGCCCGAGGTTGCGCAGCTTCAGGCCATTGAAGGCCGCTAGCGGCTCCTCTGCCTGAGCGCTCGCTGCGAGCAGGGCTGCCGCCAGAGCAGAAATTCCAAAGGACGCGAGAAAGCGCATGTAACCTCCAGTTATTCAGAAATTTTTTCTAGACTTGCAGGCCGCTCCGTGCGGCCGAGATAGCATCGTGCCCTCGACAGACAGCAGACAAGTGTAGCGGCCCGCGCTCGCGCACGCGCGTCTGGGCTCGAGACGGAGTTGCGCTGCGGGCTCGAAGGGTCGCGCCCAGTGCGGGCATCAGGCGTAGAACTCTGGCCGGCGGTCGTCGTGGACGTGGTTGGCGGGGGTGATGTACTTGCCGTCGGCCTCGGCGGGGTCGATCGCCGCCACGCACACCTGCTCGGCGTCGCCTGAGCACCGGAACAGCAGCTCGCCCTTCGGCGTCGTGAGCTGGCTTTGGCCGGTGAAGTCGAGCGTGCCGTGCGGGCGCCGGTCCTCACCGAAACGATTGGCGGTGGCCGCGAACACGCGGTTCTCGATCGAGCGGGTGATCATGGCTTGCTGACAGAAGGTCAGCACGAGGTTGCTCGGATGACACAGGACTTGGGCGCCGCGCAGGGCCAGGGTGCGTGCTACCTCTGGGAAGACCCAGTCAAAGCACACCATCATGCCGATGCGTGCCCCCGCCACCTCGTGCACGCGAAGGGGCTGATCGCCCGGGTCGAAGATGGCGGTCTCCGTGTTGAACAGGTGCAGTTTGCGATAGCAATCGATCAAGCCCTCGGGGCCGATCAGCAAGGCGCTGTTGAAGAGCTTCTCGCCAGCGCGCTCGGCAAAGCCCGTGACCAGATGGAACCTTCGTTCGCCGCACAGCTGCACGAGCCTCATCAGCGTGGGGGAGTCGTCGAGCGGTTCGGCAAGTGCCAAGGCCTCGGCCCGGTCCGCGAAGTGGTAACCGGTGAAGGGGAGCTCAGGTAAGACCAGCAGGTCCGCCTCGATGTTCGCGAGGGCCTCGCATACTCGCTCGCGGTTGCGGCCAACGTCACCAAAGGTTGGGTGAAACTGGAGGGTCCCGACCCGCAGGCGGCCACTCCCGCCGTCGCTAGCCGCCATTACTTCTCCTTCTTGCGAGAGACAGCCTGACGCACTTGGTCGACCGACTCGCTGCTCTCCAGAGCGTAGAGCGTCTCCGGCTGACAGACGACGCCGCCCCGGCCCACGAGGGTGCCCGTGCGGGCGCTTGGGTTCACGATGCCGATGTTGTCCAGTGAGCCCGTGCCCGCGTTGAACCCGGCGCTGGAGAACGGATCGACGAAGATCAGCGTATCGATGCGCGGCTGGAACTTGGCCCCCACGTTCTCCGACACCACCACGCTGTTCGGTTGCAAACCGCGACAGGGGGTGGAGAGCACGAGGAGGTAGGGGCGACCCGCCTCGATCAAGATCATGCGATTGTTGACGGGCTTGATCGAGCGCACCCGCGACCAGCGAAGGGAGTCGACGGCCTGCGAATTCGGGGGCACCACCACTAGGTCGCGGCGACGCTGGGCGTCCGCCGCATCGCTGCTGGTGGCGCAACCGGCGGCCAAGGCCGTCACCAGCACCGCGAGGCCGAGCAGCAGCGTGAGGGAAGCGGAGCGTCGCAAAGGCGCGCTTGCCATGAAATCTCCTGGGCTGAGGTCAAAAGAGAGGCGCGCGGCAGTGTCGGCGAGCGCGCCGCCCACGAACGTTAGGACCCTGCCGCGGCGTCCCCGTTCAACTGATCCGTGCCCGTCAGTGTACCGCGCGGGCTCGCCCCACGCGGTACGAAGCCACGGTGCCTGAATCGGTTTCGGCGCTGTGCTAGCGTCGATGCCATGATCGGTGCCAGTGATTACTTAAAGCGGATCCTCACCGCACGCGTCTACGACGTGGCGGATCGTACGCCGCTGGAACCGGCGGCGGAGCTGTCGGCGCGCCTTGCAAATCACGTCTGGCTCAAGCGTGAAGATCTGCAGCCGGTCTTCTCCTTCAAACTACGCGGTGCCTACAACCGCATCGTCAACCTCTCGAGCGAACAGCGGTCGCAGGGGGTGATCTGCAGCTCGGCGGGTAATCACGCGCAGGGCGTGGCGCTCGCCGCCCAACGCCTCGACCTGCGTGCTGTCATCGTGATGCCCGTCACCACACCGCGGATCAAGCTGGAAGCGGTTTGTCGACTCGACGGTGAGGTCGTCTTGCAGGGGGAGACCTACGACGATGCCTACGCGCACGCGCGTCACCTTGCCGAACGCGATGGCTTCACGTTCATCCATCCCTTCGATGACCCGGACGTCATTGCTGGCCAGGGCACGATCGCGATGGAGATACTGGGCCAGCACCCAGGCAAGATCGACGCGATCTTCGTGCCCATCGGCGGCGGCGGCTTAGCGGCTGGCATCGCGATCTACGTCAAGGCGCTGATGCCAGGCACACGACTGATCGGCGTTGAGCCGCGCGACGCGGCGAGCATGCAAGCTGCCCTGGCGGCGGGGGCGCCGGTGACGCTCGAGCACGTGGGGATCTTCGCCGACGGTGTTGCCGTGCGGCGCGTCGGCGATGAGACCTTCCGCCTGTGCCAGGCGTATCTCGATGAGGTAGTGACGGTGGACACGGATCAGATCTGTGCGGCCATCCGCGATATCTTCGAGGCCACGCGCAGCGTAGTGGAGCCCGCTGGCGCCCTAGCGGTCGCGGGCCTGAAGCGGGTCGTCGAGCGCGACGGCTTGCGACGGCGCGAGCTCGTGGCAGTGAACTGCGGCGCTAACATGAACTTCGACCGCTTGCGCCACATAGCAGAGCGCGCGTCCATCGGTGAGCAGCAGGAGATGCTGGTGGCGGTAGAGATTCCCGAGCAGCGTGGCAGTTTCCTCGACTTCTGCCGCGCTATCGGCACCCGCAACGTCACGGAGTTCTCCTACCGCTACGCGGACCCCCGGCGGGCCCACATATTCGTGGGGCTGGAACTTAGCGAGGGCGCGAGTGAGCGCGAGCAGGTGCTCACGGGGTTGCGCGAGCGCGGGTACCAAGTGCAAGACCTCAGTGATGATGAGCTCACCAAGGTGCACATCCGCCACATGATCGGCGGGGCCCGGGAGCGACCGGCGCACGAGCGTCTCTATCGCTTTGAGTTCCCAGAGAAGCCCGGTGCCCTGATGCGCTTCCTACAAGTGGTGGGCGGCGAATGGAATATCAGCTTGTTCCACTACCGCAATCATGGCTCGGATCATGGTCGCGTGCTTACGGCCCTGCAGGTGCCGATCGCCGACCGCGCCCGCTTCCACACCCACCTAGACGACCTCGGCTTTCCCCGTTGG
Organism: Pseudomonadota bacterium; assembly: GCA_039193195.1. Classification (NCBI taxonomy): domain Bacteria; kingdom Pseudomonadati; phylum Pseudomonadota; species Pseudomonadota bacterium. The sequence goes on along the minus strand of JBCCWS010000074.1, from coordinate 1,625 downwards.
GACGAGAGCGACAACCCCGCCTACCGGCAGTTTCTGGCGCGCGACGCGAGCGCAGGCAGCGATCAGCAGTCGTAGCCCGGTAACTCGCGGTCGAGTCGGCGCAGCAGGCACGGCCACACAAGCTGGCCACCCAGGCCGCGCGTGACCTTCTCCGCCTGAGTCTGCATGCCGTCGACGATACGCGGGTCCACCTTCACTACCTGCGAACCCGCGAGGGCCGCCACCTGAATCGCGCAGGCGTTCTGTAGGTTGTACATGGCGAGGAACGCGTCGGCGACGCTGGCGCCCACAGTGAGCAGGCCGTTGTTGCGCAGGATGTAATGAGTCTTATCGCCAAGATCAGCCACCAAGCTTGAGCGTTCGCTTTCGTTGACGGCAATACCCTCGTAGTCGTGGTAGGCGATGGAGGAGAGGGCCACCACGGCTTGCTGGGAGATGGGGAGGAGTCCGTCACGGTTGGCGGAGACGGCCACACCCGCGGTGGTGTGCGTATGCAAGACGCAGTGGATGTCCTGGCGAGCGGCGTGGATTGCCGAGTGGATGATGAATCCGGCGGGGTTCACCGCGTAGGGCGAGTCCAGCACTTTCCCCGCCTGCTGGTTGACCTTGACCAGGTTGCTCGCGCTGACCTCCTCGAAGAGCAGGCCATAGGGGTTGATGAGGAAGTGGTCTTCGGTGCCGGGCACGCGGGTGGAGGCATGGGTGAAAACGAGGTCGTCCCACCGGTTGAGGGCGATCAGGCGGTAGCAGGCGGCCAGCTCCACCCGCGCCTGCCACTCCTCGTCTGACACCTGTTCACGCACCTCGGGATGATGCAACTGACTCATCGGCATCCCCCCGAGCAGCGCGAGCGCTATAGCGCCTGGAGTACTTCGAGCACTTTGGCCGGATGATCGGCCGCCTTGGGCACGCGCTTCCAGTGCCTAAGCACCTTGCCGTCGGGCCCGATCAGCACCGTGGAGCGAATGACGCCCACCGTCTTCTTGCCGTACATATTCTTCTCCCCCCAGGCGCCGTACTTCTCCATGACCTTACGGTCGGGATCGCTCAAGAGAGTGAAGGGCAGGTCGTACTTGTCGACGAATTTGCGGTGGGAGTCGCCGTCGTCCGGTGAGATGCCGAGCACGGTGGCGCCGGTGGCCTCGATGTCCCCCCAGAGGTCGCGAAAGCCGCACGCCTCCTTGGTGCAGCCCGGGGTGTCGTCCTTCGGGTAGAAGTACACGACCACGTGCTGGCCCTTTAGGTCCTTCAGCGCCACCTTATTGCCGTCGGTGTCGCGCAGGGTAAACATGGGTGGGGCTTTGCCTTCTTCGATCATCGTTGCTCCTTGGGGCTGCTTGGCTCGCCTGTCCGTCGGCGCCGGCGCGCCTCGGCCACTGGCACCGATTGGGAAGGGCGAGCATATACCGGGCACTGCCCTCCGCGCACGGTCGCCGCTAGAATAGCCGCGCCGGCGCCTCAAGCATGTCGCCCTCGCAGCAATCGGAGCCGTCCCCCAAGTGCCCTCGCAACGCCCCAACTCCAGTTTCCTAGGCGCTCTTTGCACCTGCCTGCTGATCCTGCTCAGTGCCGCCTGCTCGCCGAGAGCGGGCGACGAGCCAGCCTCCTCTGCGCTTCCGCCAGGC
>JBCCWS010000073.1 GCA_039193195.1 Pseudomonadota bacterium | reverse complement strand
TGTGTTGAACAGTGCACCCTGCGCTGTGGTAACGTCGTCCATTGGAAGGTCTTTTTTGTGTCCGAAAGTGCTGTGTCGTAACACCTTTCTAACACATCGAGGGCCTTCTTCTCTTTTGGCTCATGAATAATCCAGGCTAGTCGCCTGTTGAAGAAGTCTCAGGCACGTGCGAGACAAGGCGGAAATCAAAAGAGCGCGTTGTGCGAGTGGTACATAAGCGTGTTGAGTCGATGTCCAACGCCGGATCGTGCCGCATGAGGCATTTCAAGAGGCTGCTTGTGGTCTGTCCCAGCACTTTCGAAACTGCAGGGACAGGCCACCAAGGTTGCCGGCTCAGGGGGTGGTGCTGACGGGGCTGCCGGACTCGGCCCATGCCACGAAGCCGCCCTGCAAGCTCTGCAGGTGGTCGAAGCCGAGGTCGTCCATCGTTGCCAGGGCCTTCGTGCTGCGACCGCTCTCGACGTTGGCGGCACAGTGCACCACGTAGGTCTTTGAGCGATCGAGTTCGGCGACGAGGTTGTCAAACCCCTTGGCCTGTACGTCTATGTTGATCGCGCCGGGCACGTGACCGGCAGCGAACTCGGCGGCCGTGCGCACGTCGAGGATGACGACGTCCGGCGTGGTGAGGGTGATCTCGCGGGCGGTGATCTCAGGGATCGCCGAGGCGTCGCCCATTTCGCTGTCGACGCATGCCCCCAGCGCCATGACGGCCAGGCTGAACAGTGCTATCGATCCCGTAGGCAAGCTTGCGCGCATCATGAAGGCTCCTCGAGAAGGGGCAGTCTAGAGCCTATCGCAGGGAGCGCACGGTTCGCTATGGTCGCACCGTGTACGGTGTTGGCGGGACCATCGAGTCCCACCAACGGAAGTAGCTGCCTGCGCTAGAGGCGCCGCGCTAGAAGCGGAAGCTGGCCGCAATGCCGAAGCGACGCGGCTGGTTGATGTTCACCACCGAGGTGCCGACGAAGAACAGTTGCTCGTTGCCGGTGCCAGTGTCGACGCTGGCGCTGTTGTTGCTCGTAATACGGCGCTGATCGAGTAGGTTGTCGACGTAGCCGAACACCTCGATGCGATCCGCCCGGTAGCCCAGGCGCGCATTCATCAGCACGGTGCCGTCTACTTCGTTGAGCGGCAGGTTGGTGAGATCGGAGAACTGGCCCGCGGTGTAGTTGACGTTGACGTCCGTGAACACGCGCGAGGTGATGTCCGCGCTCAGGCCCGCCGAGATCTGCCAGTCGGGGGCAAGGGGGAACTCGTTGCCGGCCAGGTTCTCGAATGCGTTGCCAGCCGCTGCCGGGGGCGAGATGGCGAAGGGGAAGTCCGTGAACTCGGTATTCAGGTAGCCGATGGTGGCGAATCCGTCGATGCGGTCGGTGATCGTGCCGAAGGCCGCGATCTCGAAGCCGTAGATCTCCGACGTTCCCGCGTTCACCGTAAGCGTGTCCAGCGGGGTGTTGGAGGGGCCGGGGATGGTGAGCTGCTGGTCTTCCCAATCCGCGTAGAACAGGTTGATGTTGGTGGTGAGGCGGCGGTTGAACCACTCGGCGCGCAGAGCGAGTTCGTAGTTGGTGAGGAACTCGGCGTCGAAGCTGCCCAGCTCAGCACCGTCCGGGGCGACGCGAAGGAAGGCACCGCCCGCGCGGTAGCCGCGCTGCACGCCGAAGGAGAGGGAGCGCGAGTCGTCGATGTTGTAGGTCACGCCCACGCGCGGCAGGAAGGCGTTGAAGCTTGCCTCCTGGATGGGGTCGAGGTTCGCTGGCGGCAGCAGGGCCACGCAGGGGATCGGATCCGGGATGAAGACCGTGCAGGTTTCCGGCTCGGCCCTGCCGCGCACGAGGAAGCCGGTGGTCTCGAAGTCTTCATCGTCGTAGCGCGCGCCAACCTCGAAGGACCAGCGTTCATTCATGTCGTAGGCGAGCTGAGCGAAGGCGGCGAAGTTGGTCGTCGCAGAGTTATTGGTCAGCGTGAGAATGGCGATCGAGTCCGGTGGATCGACCGGCGCTGGGAACGCCGCGTTGGCGACCAGTAGGCTTGAGAGCGTTTCGGACTCGAGCGTATCGTCGTAGTAGTACGCCCCCACCCAGCCGGAGAACTTGCCGGCGCTGAAGTTCAGGCGCAGCTCTTGGGAGAAGATCTCGTTCGACTGCATATTCGAGCTATCGGTACCGTTAGGGAACTGGCCAGGGGCGGCAGGGTCGCCAAAGATCCCCTCGCTGGTGGAGTCCTCGTAGGTGGTGATCGCCACGATGTCGAAGGTGTTGTTGATCTCGTAGCGGATGTCACCGACGAAGCGCAGGGCCTCTCGGGTAGACACATCCGGGGCGGTGAAGCTGTCTTCCTCGGCGAAATCGAACTCCCTGAACTGGGGGTCGTCGGCGGCGAAGGGAATGCCGAAGTTGGCGAAGTCGCCGTTGTCCGTCTCGATGTAGTCGGTGATCAGCTCGATGCGCAGTCCGGAGAGGGCGTTCGGTTCGAACAGCAACTTGCCGCGCAGGCTGAGACCTTCTCGGATCTGGGCGGGCTCGCCGGTGAAGAAGTTGTCCGGTTCGCCGTCGATGCCCTGGAAGTCGGCGGTGAGGCGGAAGGCCATCTGGTCCTCGATCAGCGGGCCGGAAATGGCGCCGGAGAACTGGCGTTCGTTCAGGTTGCCGTAGCGCATGCGAGCGGCGTACTCCCAATCGTAGGTGGGGTCCTTAGTATTCACGACCACCGCACCGGCGAGGGAGTTGCGTCCCTGCAGCGTCGACTGGGGGCCGCGCAGGATCTCCACCGAGGCGATGTCCCAAAGGCTGTTGATGCCCGCCGTGCCAACGAAGCTGAGCGGGGAGCCGTCCACGTAGATATTGGAGGTTACCCCTGTGCCGGCGCCGCCGACGCCGTTGCGTCCGACGCCGCGAATGGAGATGTCGCCGGCGCTCCCGCCTGCGAAGGAGGACACGTTTGGCGTGCGTGCATACAAGTCCTCAAGGCTGAAGGCGACGTTACGGTCGATCCGCGATTCGTCGTATAGCTCCACGGAGATCGATGTCTCCTGCAGCGTCTTATCCGATTTCGTGCCGGTGACGATGACCTCTTCGAGATCAGGGTTCTGCGCGTAGTTCGCCGTCGAGCAGACGATTAGGGTCATTGCCAGCGGGGTGCGGAGGACGTGGTGCCGCATCGGTATTCCTTGAAGTATTGATGTGTTAGCAGGGGAGTTGGACTCGTTCTGAGCTCCCGCGAGGCGCGCGAGTCTAAATGATTCGTGTTTGCAATACAGTACCGGGATGACAGAATCTGAAGTCCTGGCCAACGATCTTCGAGTCGCCCGCTGGGCGTTACGCGAGTTGCCTATCGGGCTGTTGGTTGGCTTCCAAAGCAAGCCCGCGGTGGTAGGCCGAACAGGCTGGGGGGAGGTGTTGTTGAACATGGGGTTTTGCTCTAGGCTCGGCTCGCCGAATTGTCCAGCTACAGCCCTTTTGCCGACCCCCAAACCCGAGACGATCGACGATGGTTGTTGCCACTAGCGCCTGCTTGCTCTACCTCGCCTGCGTGGGGCTGTTCCAAGCCAGCCCGAAGCGCACACACTTGGTACCGCTGAAGGACAACGTGCCGCTGCAACAAGTGGTGCGGTGGGCGAGCTGGGTGCTGGTGTTCGTCGTTCTCGCCCTGATGACCACAACGGTCGGACTTGAGAGGGCGATTCCCCTTTGGCTCGTGCTCCTTTCATTGGCGGGCATCATCAGTTTGGTAGTCACCGCCGTCGCGCCCAGCCGACATGTGCTGACCGGTATCGCAAGCACCGGGATGGTCGCGGTCCTGTTCGCCTGGTCGGCGCTCGACGCCAAGGGAATGACCTCATGAGCCCTGTGGTACTGGGCATTCTCGCGGCCGTGCTGCTCGGGCTCGGCATCGCCACCTGGAAGGCGCCTCGCCTTACCAGCGCGTTGGTCTGGACCTTCGTCGGCACCATGCTCATCTCGGCGGCGTTGATGAAGGTATTCCCCGGTGAGTTTCGGGGACGCGTATTTTCCTTCGCCTTGCTGATGCCTGTCGTCTGGGTGGGCCTGCAGTTCTGGCTCTACTGGGACCGAAGCCGCTGGCGGCCCACGCTCGCCGTGCTCGGCTTGAGTGTGGTGAGCGTCGGTGTAGTCGCCCTCACCGGCGCGCCCACGTGAGCGCCTGCAACTCAATCTGCTGACCTGCGGAGACCCCATGGATCGCGCCCGTCACCTTCGCGTCTTCGACCTACACTCCTGGACCGGCATCACGCTCGGCCTGTTCGTGTTCGTCGTGTCCTTCACCGGCTGTATCGCCCTGTTCGCCCGGGACGAGATTCTCGCGTGGGCTGACCCCGCACAGCGCCTGGACGTGCCCGCGCAGCCGATCGCCATCGGCGAGCAGTATCAGGCGTTTCTCGACGCCAACACCCCCGATCAGGGGCGCGTCCAGTTCACTAGCATCGGGTATCCCAACGAATACGAGCCCTACTACCACGCTTACCTAACGGCCCAGGATGCCGAGGGTGAGCAGGTGCTCGCTGAACGCCGCTGGAATGCGCAGACGGGCGAAGTGCTGCCCGAGCGAGGGGAAGGCTTGGCTATCTGGCTGCTCGACTTCCACCGCGATCTGATGTGGCCCGACGCCCTTGGCGGCCGGCAGATTGGCCGGTTCTTGGTGGGGCTCGCCGGCATCATGCTGCTGCTGTCGATCGTGAGCGGAGTGATCACGCACAGCAAGATCCTGCAGGAGTTCTTCGCGCTTCGCTTCCAGCGACAGGTCCGCTTGATTTGGCAGGACACGCACAAGGTGGCGGGCCTGTGGGGGCTTCCGTTCTACGCCACCATCGCCTTCACCGGCGCCATGCTCGGTATCGTCACCCTGGTGGGCCCACTCATTGCGTTCATGGTGGTGAAGGGCGACACGGAGACCTTGATCGAGGTGATGGGCCTCGGACAAACCCCACCGAGCGGCGTGCCGGCCGAGATGCTGCCCATCGATGGCATGTTCGACCGCGTAAACCCCGTGAACGGGATGCATCCCGAAACCGTTATCGTCGCCAACTATGGGAACGACAACGCCACCTATCAGCTGCAGTACCCGGCGGATACGGAGCTGCTCATCACCGAGCCCGTCCTGCTGAGCGCGGTGACCGGTGAGCGCGTGCCCTCGGTGGCGACCGACGATCGCTCCGTGCCGTTTCGCGCCTACTCGGCGATGGCGCCCCTTCACTACGGGACCTACGGCGGCCTATCGCTGAAGTTCTTCTATCTGGCTATGGGCCTGTCTCTTTGCGTGATCACGGCGCTCGGCAACGTGATGTGGATCGAGCGGCGCCTGCACGGGCGCGAGGGTAAGCGCTCCGCGGCGTACTACGGAGTGTTGAGCAAGCTTACCGTGGGCGTGACCATGGGGCTCACGGTGGCAACCGTGTCCGTTTTCTATCTTGACAAGCTCTACGCAGGAGCTGAGTCAGCGCGACTGTCGACGACCGGTTGGACCTACTTCGCCGTGTGGTTCCTCGCGATCGCCTACGCGTTTACCCGCCCCAACACCTATGCCTCAACGCGTCACCTAATGGGTATCGGAGCTGTTGGCCTCATGGGCCTGCCTGTGCTGAATGCGGTGACCACTGGCGGCATCTCGCAGGTGCTGAACAGCGGTCACGCAGTCACCGACGCCACGGACCTGACCTTCCTGCTCCTAGGGGCGCTCTTCCTTGCGATCGCCATCAAGCTGCCCGGGACCCGACCTGAACGTCGTGAGCGTCGCGCTAGCAAGGCGCGAGAACCGCGCACATCGACGAGTCAGCCCGCCCTTCCGGTCACCGCGGCACGCTCAAAGGCGGACTGACGCAGCTACCACAGCTTGCCGGTTGAGCGCGCTCGCGCGTGTTTCGGCCAGTTCGCCTGGGCGCGCGCAGGGGCGTCCAAGCGAGGCGGATGTGCAGGATGCGCGCGGTGCCACGGCGTCGCATCGGGCGCCTTATACGCCCGTGTCCTCGCTATCTCCCACCGTTCGAAAACGGCCGTTGGCCGCGCTATGATGCCCCGGCAAGCAGCCACTCGTCAGCGGGCGCTTGGTACATGGGGCAGGGCAGCACGTGCGCTTCACTGCTTAAGCCAGGTGCTCAAGCGCCGAGTTGGGCGGCACGCCTGCCTTTTGCGATCACTGCTTTCGCCACCTGCGCGTTGCCCTTAGCGATCACCTCGCTATCCTCAACACTTGCGGACAACGAGCAGGGCATCAGCACGTCATCGAGACCGTGCAGAGAACCGCGCTCGCCTACGCTGCGCACTGTTATCGACTCACTGAGGACCCGACATGTTCCATCGCTTGTTTCGTACCGCCGATGATCTCGGCCTGATCGCCACGGCCGACGCCCACTGCGACATTCCCTGCAAGATCTACGACCCGGCGGTGGCGCTAATCGCTGCGCTGTCGGTGGTTCGCATGATGGATGTGCTGGCGGAGGCTGCCAGCAAACCGGCAGGGCTGGAGCGCGATGCCTCCATCGCCCGAAGCGTGGCGATCAAGGAACTGGAGGCGGCCAAGGTCAAGGACGAGATCCGGGTCATCTGGGGCGACTACTTCAAGGCGCCGCAGATCGAAGCGCACCCGAAGGTGCACGAACTGACCCACAGCATCATGATGTGCGCGAGCCGCTGTAAGCAGGGCGTCAACCGAGCGGATGGTGAGGAGCTGGTTGAGCTCGTCAATCAATTTGCAGAGATGTTCTGGCAGTCCAAGGGGGTGGCGACGGAGCGACGTGCAGCGCCGTACCCGCCCGGTATTGACGTCGTACGGCCCGCCTGAGGGCATGCGGTTGCCCTCATCTCTTGCCTGGCGCGTCCAGCGGGTGGCTGGCGATAGCATGACGCCAGCCCTGGCCGCGGGCGATTACGTCGTGCTTCGCCCGTACACCGGGCGTCGCGCTCCCAGGGCGGGGGACGTGGTCAGCTTCCGAACTGCGCACGGTCGCCAGATGATCAAGCGCCTGCAGGCTGAAGTGGGAGATGGGCGTTGGTCCGTGGCGGGCGACGGTGTGCGGTCGATGCCGTCGATCGACCTCGGCGCTATCCCCAGCAGCGCGTTTCAAGGCCGAGTGGTGTGGCGCATAAAGGCACCCAGCCAACGCGCTGCACGCATACCCAAATGATGAACATCGTTGAAGATCACTACGAACTGAATTGGAGCGTTGAGTCTATGGTTAGTAACAAGTCGCTGAAGGTCCTGGCAGTGCGTACCGCTGGCGCGGCCGCGATGAGCGGGCTGGCGCTGAGTGCCTACGCGCACGACGCGCCGTTCCCGCATAGCCACCCCGCAACGGAGGTGGGTTACGCGGTGATCGTCGTCTGCCTAGTCGGCGCGACGATGGCTGCACTCGGTGTGCGCAGCTGGCGCCGCCGCGCCTCGGTGCGCGCGTCCGAGGTGCGTTCATAGGGTTCGCTAGGGCGCAACCACTCTCGCCAATCCGCTACGGAAGTACGACAAGTACGGATGGATGGTGGGTCGGACGATCCCTAGGGTGTAGGACGATTCGTTCACACCCTAGGGAAGGAAGAGCTGATGATGTCACCGCGCGCCGTCCTATTGATCGCCACTGCGGGCTGGCTGGGCCTCGCTGGAGCTGCGTCCGCCGCCGACTGCAGCGTCGATATCGAGGTGGGAGATGCGCTGACCTACAGCGTCACGCAGATCACCCCTGATGCATCCTGCGAGACGGTCACCATCAACCTCAAACATACGGGCCAGCTGCCCGCCGCCGTAATGGGGCACAACTGGGTGCTCTCAAAGCCCGGTGATTTCGATGCGATCACCGCGGCAGCGCCCGCGGCAGGTCCTGCGAAACACTACGTACCGGACGACGAGAAGGTCATCGCGTCGACGACACTCGTCGGCGGCGGTGAGTCCACCAGCATCGAGGTGCCCATGAAGGGACTCTCGGGCGAGTACGTGTACTTCTGTTCCTTCCCCGGCCACTGGGCGGCGATGAAGGGCACGCTGACCATCGGCTAGCGTGCCGCCCTAGTCGCCCGTTGGCCACAGTGTAGACACGCCGCCTTGCGCAGCAGTTACCTCATGAGGGCGTACAGCGCAAAACTGCCCAACCAGTGGCCGCCCTCGTAGCGGTCGCCGACCAGATTCGGCAGGGAGTGATCCATGTGCTCCCCCGCCAACGCCAGGAGATGTCCGTAGCGTTCTGGGAACCGATCGGCGAGTCCGATCAGGGCCCAGGCGCGGCTGAAGTTCAGCCCGTCCAGGTGCACGAGCTTGCCATCGGAGCGATCGGACACGCGACCTACCGCAAGCGTGTAGCCGGGCTTGGTCAAGTCCGGCAAGAAGCGCTGCAGCCAGCGGTGGAAGGCCTGCGGCGGCAGCACGCGACGCATGATGTCGATCTCCGTGAGGCACGGGCTGAGGAAGTCGTAGCCCCCGGGCTCCCAGGTGAGCGGGCAGTGCGCATCGTCGGCGTAGAAGCGTCTCGCGGCGACCCCTACAGCATCCAATAGCTCGCCGTGACCGTGGTATTGCGCATAGTCAAAGGCGAAGGTGAGGCCGAAGGCAGTGTTGGGGTGTTCCCCCGTGCGGATGGCGTAGTTGAGCTTCGGCAGAAACTCGAGGTAGCGCTCTACGATCAGCGCACTGAGGGGCTGGAGGTTGCCGTGCAGCTCCTGAGCCAGAGGCGCATCCCATGCGGCCAGCTCCTGATCGAGCTTCAATAGCCACGCCCAGCCGTAGGTGCGCTCGTAGGTCTTGTTGTGCTCGCCCTGGAAGTACTCCACTTCTCGCGCGACGTTCGCTGCGGTCAAGTGTTGGGCCAGGATGCGCCGTCCTTCCTCGCCCCGGGCGAGGTCGGGGTAGCGGCGAAGCAGTGCTACCAGGGACCAGTGGCCATGTACGGCACTGTGCCAGTCAAAGCAGCCGTAGAAGGCCGGATGTAGTGCGCTCGGTTCGCCGAGGTCCTCGGCGCTGCCGATCGTTTGCCCCAGCTTGTTGGGGTACTCCTGCTGCAGACATGCGAGGGGAAGACCGGCTAGACGATTCGCTTGCTCCAAGGTGAGCGGCTGGTCGAGCAGCGCCTCTTCAGGGGCCGGCGGCGAGTCGTTGGGGAACGCGGAGGTCGAGGCCAGCAGCAGGGTGGCGATCACTGGCAGGGCGTAGAGGCGGATCAAGAGGGTTGGCTCCAAGTCTATGGGCCGGCAGACGCCTGTCGTGGTGAGCCACAACCGGCCCCTGCGCGCAGCCCGGCTAGTCGGGGCCCCAAGGCTAGCGTATTTCGGGCGCCAGCAAGGGCGAGACCTTGCATCGCCAGGCGACGCCTACGCGTGGTCCTTGTCCCTACGCGTAGCCGAGCACCGGATGGCCGTTGACTCATCGGCGTCGCGTGAGCTCCTCTAAGACGAAGCGTGCTGCGTCCACCACGTGGATCTGGAAGCTCCCCTCGCCAAGTTGCCCCTCGCGTGCGAGAAAGGGCTTGGATTGGCCCTCGCGCAGGTAGGTCAGGCGCACGCAGGTCCACTCGATGTCCGCGGACTCCTCCAGAAGCGTCTCCATGCGCGCCATGTCGACGTAGGTGTTGATGAGATAGCGACGCAGAAGTTTGGTGTAGAACACCGGCGCTTTGGGGTCCTCGACCACGCCGCCGGAAGACAGGGTGATGATGCGTGCCACCCCCGTGCCGCGCATCGCCGCGCGCAGGGTCCGCGTGGCCTCGCTCTACAGGGTGGTGAACTGTGCTGACGCCTTCAGTCCGCCGTGCCCCAAGGCCGAGATCACCATGTCGGCCCCTCGCATGGCTGCTTCCAAGGTCGCCTGATCGGCCAGATCGATCCTCGCCACCTCGATGCCGGATATGTCCTTCAAGGTTTCTGGTCGGCGGACCGCGCCCACCACCTGATGGCCTGCCTGCAGCGCCTGCTCGCTGATCGCCTGTCCCTTGGCGCCAGCGTCGAGCGCTGAGTGCCGTGGCCGTGCCCCGAGCCGTCTGCCACGGCGGAGGCGATGGGCCAGGCCAGGCGGTTCCGGCGCGGCGGCTGAAGCCCGGGACACTCACCCCAGGGCCACCAAAGCTACTCAGCCAGAAAAACTAATCACCTTTTCCGAAAGCATTGATGTCGGGCGGCGGATACGCCGCGATCGCGTACGCGATACTCAACGAAAGACCCATCTCAGTAAGACCCCAAAACAGGCGACTGTCTTTGCCAGGAGGTGGATAAGTGGACACATGTGATCTTTGCCAACGCCCATCGGTGATCGCATTGCCCAGCACGTCAGCGTGGCGCTCAGGGATGCGCTGCTCGCGCTTTTTCGTACTGTTGTTCTCTGCAATTGACTCCTCCCAGCACAGCACAATGGATTCGGCGGGAAGTCGCCGATAAGCTTCCTCCAGCTCCCATTGAAGGTTCGGGCGGAGGTCAGTGATGTCGACCACAACTGCATCTGCAGACTCCAACAGCAAGGTCACGGCCTGCCGCCAGACGTCGTCGTCCAGTGCAATAACTTCTGTCTCTGAATTGGCGCTAAAGCCCCTCTTAGCTCGCTGAACAAGTAGGCGAACGACGGGTTCCCAATTCTGGGTCCGGCCGTAGGTGGTCGAGCTACGAAGCATTAGTGTTGAGATCGCCAGGTAGAACGCGAACCCGATGAGTAGTGGCACGATAACCACCGCCCACGTCGCCGTCAGGACGGGCATCAGGTAGCTCGCGGCGTAGAAAGCCACGATGACACACAGCCCCGGGAGGAAGAACGTCCGAAACAGCTTAAACCCTTCCTCAGCTGCCCACCGTAGGATGAATCTCGAGCAGTAATGGGCAAGGCTAACCCCTTGCTGCTCCGGCCAACGGCGCGCGAGAGCGTCAAGTTCCTAGGCGATGGGGAGCCGAACGGCCGCAGTATCACCACCAGCCGGTTGGCAAACTGAAACCTGGCCGCCAGAAGACGGTAAAATATGGCAGCGGCGAAAAAGTTCGCGGCTGTGAAACGGCCGCCGTTTGCGCCTACTGCCGCAAATACCACCAGGAAGGCAGCTACGCTAACGACCGCTGCGACCAGCTGTCCTGTTCGCAAAGATCGCCGGCGCTGCTGGAGGACATGTCGCAGCCGCCTGTCTGCATCGGTTGTTCCAAGTCCGCGCAACGCGGCAGCGCATAAGTCCATCCGACTGACCTTAACTAGTGTCCATCCAGAAGAGCGCAACCCGCTGAGATCGCATCAACTTGCATCGCCAAGAACGTGGGGATCATCCCATGATGTGCTGTGTTGGAATGACCACACCAAACCAGCAAACGCGGGCTGAAGGTTGCGAGAGACTCGCGATACTCACGCTACCCTACTTGATTCGATCACTACACACGAGTGCGAGGTGCCCGCCGATCTGCTCGAAGCGCGGCAGACCGTGCTTGCTCTCATCTCGCTGGGACTGTGGTACCAGCGGTTGGGCGAACGGCGCCTGTGGACGAAGTACCGAAAGCGTGGGTTTGGTGCTCATCGCTCAAGCCGGCTCTGCACGGCAGCCACGAGTAGCTTGGCGTCGGTCTGCGTACCGTCGCCTGCCGGCACAGAAGCCAGGTCGAACAGCCCGCTGGTGGGCGTGAGCTCCGTATCGTTCACTAGCACCGTCAGCGACTGCTCGTCAGTGAGCGCGACGCGGATCTTGCCAAGCAGCGACACGTCTTCGGCAAACTGGCTACGTCCCGTCAGCAGATCGCCCTGCGCGCGGCGTATGCCATTGACGTCCTCATAGCTAGCGAATCCGTACACGCTGATGTGATCGGTCACGTTGCCTAGCACGCTGCCGTACACCTTGGTGGAGGTGCTGTCCTCAGACCGTGCGTCCTCGTCCGTCACGTAGGAGCGCACCTGCGTGCCGAAGTCTCACTGCAGTTCTGCGACTGCGTGTCGCGGGTGAAAACTGGATGACGCCGCCAGTGGCGCCCGCGCCATAAAGCGACGTTGGGCCGTAGACCACTTCGATGCGGCCGATGCCCAGTGGATCGAACCTGTCGAGGAAGCGCGAGCAGTTGGTGTTGGTAGCGATCGGCACGCCGTCGATCAGGTTCAGGGGATCGCGGCCGCGCGGGGGTAGGGGGCCTGCGCTGCCGTCCGTGTTCGGTGTGGCGAAGCCGGGCACCACGCGCCCCAGGATCTCCTGCACGCTGGTGCTCTGCTGTTGGTAGCGGGTCAGATCGGCGCGGTCAAGGGCCCGAACGGCCCGTGGTATCTGCGCAAGCGACTGATTTTCGCCGAGATGAGATAAGCAAGGTCTCCTCGATGGGCTCTTCCGCGCGGTCGCCGGGAGCTGCAGAAAACTCCGCGACATCGGCGACAAGAACACCAATGACCAGCGCAGTACTGCAAAGAGCAGGCGAGGGTGAACGCATGAGTGATCCCGGAAGCCACGTGGAGAATCGGAACAGTAATGCGAAAGAGAACCAGCCGCACGACGTAACATGATACCGAGAACACTGCCGCGCACTGCTGCCAAACGCTGGAAGAGGTGCGTGGACCTCAGCCTGGGCTTCCTCGCGCGCCTGAGGGCACCCATTGGCGACCCGATCAGCTTCCCCGGCGTCCTGTCCCTACCAGTCCATGCGCGCGGCGAAGTCCTTGGCAGGCTTGTCGGGATTGAGCTCTCGGTAGGTCTTGGTCCGCTGGTTCTTCCCCAACAGGATCTTGATCTGGTACCAGGTTTCGCGCGCCAGCGCGTAGCGTTGGGAGTGCCAGGCGCTTCGGTTATAGAGTTTCTTCACCGCCGCCACGCTGTCCGGCGACTGGCAGCTGATCTGCGCGGCAATGGCCATGGCGCGATCCAAGGGTTGCTCGGCAACCTCGGTGATCAGCCGGTAATGAAGAGCCTGTGCGGCGGTCATGTGCTTCGCGGTCATCGCCAGATACTTAGCCACATCCACGGGCAGTTGCTCGCGCAGGCAGAGGGTGCCGCCCATGTCGGGCAGCAGCCCCCAGCGCGCCTCCAGGATGGAGAGATCCGTCTCGGGGCTTGCGACTCGCAAGTCCCCACCCAACGCGATCTGCAGGCCACCACCCCATACGCGTCCGTGCAGGGCCATGATCACCGGGCACGGTATCGCCCGCCAGCCGGTGGAGATGCGCTGTACGAGGTTCGACTGACCGGGCAGCCACTTGAACAGTAGCTTCACGGAGGTGATGCGCGACTCGAGCACCGACTTCACGTCGATGCCCGTGCAGAAGTCCTCGCCCTCCCCGGTGACCACCACGGCGCGGAGGGATCTGTCCTTCCGCAGTCTTTTGATGACTGCGTCGATCTCCTCGAACATCGCCAGGTCCAGGGCGTTGTGGCGGTCGGCGCGAGAGAGGGTGACCAGGGCGATCTGATCGTCGACGTGCAAGGTCAGTCTTGATGACATGTAGGCGTGTCCTGCGGCGAGAAGAGTCGGAAAGTACCGAAGCATAGACGCTTCCGCCCCAGGCGGGTCTGCATCCAGGGCCTGGCGGCCTCAACGGGCTGGGGCCAGAAGTAGCGCCGCTGGCGCCACGGGCCCCGAGGCCATGACTGTCGAAACACTTGCCGCGTGACGATCTGCGCCCATCCAGCGAAACGTGATCTCCGCGTGAACATCCGGCGCGAGACTGAGGCGTAACCGCTTGGAGACCGCCGCCATGCCCACCCGCTGGATGATCATCGCCGCTACCCTCAGCGCGTCCGCGCTCGCGAGCCCCACGGATGAGCACCCGCCACCGCGGGTCACGGTCCTGCTGACCACCGGTGTCCTACTGGAGGGCATCGGCGAGGCTCTGACCATCCGCGATCTGGCCGTCGCCAATGACGGTACCTGGTACCTCGAGGTCGATACGGTCACTGGGGGCAATACGGGCGGCGGCGGCGCCGATCAGCTGGATCCGGCGATCCTCAGCAACGACGGCATTGTGATCAACCGCCTCGACCGACAGCCGGGTGAGGTATTTTTCCCCGAGCTCACTGGCGATGACCCCTTCTACCAGCTCACCACCGTGGAGGAGATCGCAACGCTCAACGGCGAGCTAGTGCTGTTCCAGAACGTCCAGTACCTCACCCTCGACGGCGGTGCACAGTTCGCACTCGCTGCGAGCTTCGATACAGACCTCATGTGGATTGAAGGCGTGGCGTTCGACGGCCTGGAAGCGGGCACGGGAACGCTGTTCGCCTCCGCCTTCGACGACTTCAACGCACTCCTCGCCAACGGCAATGTGGTCCAGGGCTTCGACGTCTTCCAGGGCGGTGAGCGCACGAGCGGCCTGTTCGAGGTCGACCCTGACGACGCCCTGCGAGCCGTGTCCGTGCCCTTCTACGACGGCCAGCAGATCGAGGGGGTCGGGCAAGTGCGCAGCTTCACCGATGCCTCTCACGAGGTCGGCGTCAGCCCTAACGGGCGCACGATACTCCCGCTCCAAGTGGAGGACGCCGGCATCAATGACAACACGCGCGTCGTCCTATTCAACCCCGAGGACGATACCTACACCGCGTGGCCACCGAGGACCAGGGCACCCTGGACTTCCCCGACGAACGCCTAAACGATTTCATCGGCTCCGCAGTGGCGATCAACGATGCAGGTGACTACTTCTTCCGCGGCCAGTTCCGTGACTTCGATCCCGACTTCGGCAGTATCGTGCTGGTGGTGAACGGCGAAGTGTTCCGTGCGGGACGCCAGTTCGTGAACGTCGACGGCGACTCTTTCCAGCTCACCTCGACCGTCGCTCCCCAAGGCGCCCTGCGCTACTACCTCGATCCGGCTGGAATGCTGCTGTGGGCGGGCCGGTTCGACGATCCCGCCACGCCCTTTGATGACATCGCCCTATTCCTTGGCGATCGGGTGTTGCTGCGCGAGGGTGTTACCACCTTCGACAACGTGACCTTCGAGGAGGTCCAGCTCAGCAACGGCGGCGAGCTGATTCTCGACATTCCCGGTGGCACTCTCGACGGCGTGCGCCTGGTGGAAATCGGTGCTGGGCTCGCCGGCGCCGAGGGCTTTGCCCTGCCCAACGACGGTTTGAACGCCAGCAGCTGGGCGATGAGTCCGAACGGGCGCTATGTGCTGGTCGAAGCCGGTGTCGAACATCCTGTGAACGGCGAGCGCCTGATGGCGGCCGTGCTGATCGACCTGACCCCCGAGGCCTGCGTAGCCGACTTCAACGGGGATGGTGTGGCCGACCGCGACGATGTGCTGGGGTTCATCGATGCGTTGCGTAGCGGGCTACCGGAGGCCGACATCAACGGGGATGGCGAGATCACCTTCGCCGACCTGCTGCTCTATCGACGAGCGTTCCGCGACGGATGCAGCTAAGCGCTGCGATGGCCAGTGGCCGTGATGACTGCCGGGAGCCGTCGTAGGCGCGTGGGCGAAGACCGCGGCTGGCACCGTCAAATCGGGGTTCGCCTACCGGGCCATGATGCTGACGGCGTACTCAGCACTCCGGCGAGTGCTTTCAGAGCGTCCCCTGCCGCGAGCGACACCGGGGACGGGCCCCGATGCCGCCTAATTTTCCGCTTGCTTAGAAGGTAGTGCTGGTCACGTTACTCAGCTCACAGGAGCGCAGATCGAGCGCCTGGAAGTTGAGGGTGAGGCCGTTGGCACCGGCGCCGATGTT
>JBCCWS010000072.1 GCA_039193195.1 Pseudomonadota bacterium | reverse complement strand
CGTTCACGCTGCGCACGCTGGCGCCGGCGGACGAGGACTCGCTGGAGAGCGACAAGCTGGCGCGGGTGAGCGGGTTCTCGCTGCACGCGGGGGTTGCGGCGCGAGCGGACCAGCGGGCGAAGGTGGAGCGGCTGTGCCGCTACGTGGCCCGGCCGGCGGTAGCGGAGCCTCGACTGTCGCTGACGGAACGGGGCGAGGTTCGGTACACGCTGAAGACGCCGTACCGCAACGGCACCACGCATGTGGTGTTTCAGCCCTTGGACTTCTTGGCACGACTGGCGGCGCTGGTGCCGCGTCTGCGGGTGAACCTCACGCGGTTCCATGGTGTCCTTGCGCCGAAGGCGAAGTGGCGAGGTGCGGTGACGCCGTCGGGTAGGGGTCGCGGAGGGCGGCCTGAGCCGGAGAAAGCGCAGGACCCGCCGGAATCGTGCGATCCGGCGAAGCGCCAGGCGATGAGCTGGGCGCAGCGGCTGAAGCGGGTGTTCCGGATCGAGATCGAGCGTTGTGCTCGCTGCGGTGGAAAGGTCCGGGTGATCGCGGCGATCGAGGATCCGAAGGTAATCGAACGGATTCTGGCCCACGTGGGTGCGTTGGGATCGGGCGAGGTGGAGGTTGCTGCGGCGGGACCGCGCGGGCTGCCGGGGTAGGGGCCGAGGGTCGAGTCTTCTTCCAGGGCGAGCAGCGCGTGCCGGCACAGGTCGGCGCCGTGGGTTTGCTCGTTCGCGGTTCGCCGGGCGGCGGCAAAAGTGGGTAGTGTCGCCGGAAAGGCACTGGTGGCATCGATACTGAAAAACGCGCCTCAGCCCACGCATGCCGTCTGAGCCGACGGCGAAGGGGCCGGTGGAGCGGGGCGCCTACTTCCCATTGGGCGTTTATTCGTCTTACGCTCTGAGCTTCGGTTGAAGTCGGTGGTGGATGGCAGTGCCCAGGATCTTCTGCGGGCCTCGCCCATCATCGTGTACAAGCCGAAGCTTGCGGCTGTCGTTGGCAAGCCGAGTCAGCACCGCTTCGAGGAATTTCACCGGGCCGATTCTTCGCGCGCCAGCAAGCTCGCCCTCCCCGCCCTAGGTCGCATCACCTACCGGCACGACGATCGCGTGAATCGCTCGGAGATTCTTCCGGGGCATATCGGCGTGCCGCTCGTGCTCTGTGAAGAGGCACGGCAAGTCAACGCGCTCAAGGATGCGTTGAAGGACGCGTTAAGGCCGATTCGGGGGAGGCAGATTCGCTATCGCGATGAGCAGGGAGTCGCCCGAAAGCGCGAGTTGACCACCGAGATGCTGAGGCGCCTGGGGGCCTCTGACGTGAACCTCTACGCCGCCTACCGCCACCTGCCGGTGGTAGACCATGCGGTGCAGCGCCTGAGCTACACGGTGGTGCGTAACCAGAACATCGAGCAGTGCACCGTAGATGAGCTGACGGCAAGGCTCCTAGACCGTGAACCCACTGAAGACCGGCAGGCCGACCTCGATACCCTGGCGACGTTACCTGGCAATGAGATCGTTGGGCGGCTGTCGGATTTCTACGAGCGGATTCGGGTGCTCGTCTACTTGGATCCTGGGGCGCCTCGTCGCTCGATCACTTTTCCCGGTGAGCTGCCGCTTCTGTTTCCTATTCTACCCAGTGCTCGGGCGCCAGCGCATCGCCCGCCGAGGGCTTGGGTGGAGAATCCGCGACGGCCTCGGCCGCCTAAGCGCCTCGAGACAGCACCCTTTCTTCTCACCGCGGCT
Organism: Pseudomonadota bacterium; assembly: GCA_039193195.1. Taxonomy (NCBI): domain Bacteria; kingdom Pseudomonadati; phylum Pseudomonadota; species Pseudomonadota bacterium. Next base: position 14,243 of record JBCCWS010000072.1, on the reverse strand, counting down.
TACTGCCGATACCTCACCGATCATCGCCGGTACCGCTAATTCAGAGCATCACGCGTTTTGGACCGTTGATCGCGATCTCAATATGCCCCAGGGCGCATGCTGACTCCGCTAGCAACGCAAGAGGCTACCTTGAAGAACGCTGCCGTCGCACTACTTTCGTTGACTCTTACATCTTGCGTAACACCGCCAGTAGCCGGTCTAGGCGACGTCATTGCAAAAGACATCCTCGATAAAGCCTCGGTTGTAGCTCAGCAGTCGATTGTGGCCGCCGAGGCTTCCGGACACCAGCTGATCGATCATGCGGGATTCCAACTCCAATACGCTATCGATCAGGTAGACTACAAACTCGGCAATCAGAGAGAGAAGCTAGTCCGGCAGCTCGATGAAGTAGTCCAAACTGCTGTGCAGCAAATCGACTACTTGAGAAGCGACATTGCTAACGTGTTTTGTAGGGAAAGTTGGTCTGATCGGAACAATCGTCGGCGCAGTGATTATCGAGGGTTACAAAGCGCTCGCATGCCTCGCCCGAGGCCTGGTATGCCAAAGTCTCGACTCTCCCAGAAACTGTAATGCTGGAGCCATTTCGAGGATAAAGGAACACCGGGAATTTGTAGTCGATTACCTCATCGGTTTTCCATTCGCCACGCCGCTTGTTGTGACGCTCTAGCATGACTCGAATGTAAAGGATCTCTACTCGGTCTTGCTTGAACTTACCCTTAAAGAGGTCGTTCCTAAACGCGACCCGCATAGTATTACCAGGAGGAGCAGTAGCGAAGCTGGCGCCCGCGCTGCTGGCGAGCGAGAGTAAGCAGAGCGTCACATCAGGTGGGCGATGGCAACGCCCTCTGTCCTAAGCGTTGCATTAGCACGCCGCACAGGGGTACGGCCAGGGCCCACACGAAGGCCAAGCAGACGATGATCAGCCACAGCTCGGCCGTGAAGGTCACGCCGCCTAGGGAGCGACCCGCGAGGTAGGCCGCAGGGCCACCGATCGCTCCCATGAGGCCCGCCAGGGCGTAGCGGTGATGCAACCAGCGTAAGGTGCTGCCGAAGAGCAAGGCGAAGTTCGCCCACATGGTCACGATCCACACGGGTGCCAGGCCGACCAGGGGCACGGGCGCCGCGTAGCTCGGGAGCTGGCTGGAGGCGAAGATGCTGTCCACGGCAAAGCCACCCACGCTGAGACCGAGTACCAGCCACCAGACGCTCGCCGGCGGTCGCAGGAGCACCGCGTGGGCGAGGGCACTCACGCCGAAGGCCGTGGGACCGAGCCCGGGCTGCTCGTGGGCGGCGCCCAGCACGCAAGCCAACCAAACGGCCTTGAAGGCGATGAACTCGAGGGCGACGCCGGCGAGCCGCAGCAGATCTGGCGTGCCGCCGCCGGGGGCAGCATCGGGCGGTGGGTGTGAGGGCATGGAACGTGCGCTCCAACTGACTCGGGCGCTGCAGTTTACGCGCCTGTGCCAGGTCGCTCCTTGGGGCCGTTCACAGGCCGGCTAGGACCGTGCCGCGGTCGAAGCGTGTGGCTGCCACCAGCAGCATGGACACACCCAGCAGGACGAACAGGCCGGCGATGCCGAGTTCCATGGCGCGATGGGGGATTCGCCCTTGCAGGTAGGGGCCGATTTGCCCGCCGATCAGTACGCCTGGAATCGTGTACATCACGAGATTCCAGGGCACCGCCGCTACGCCGCCTTCGCTCACCAGACGCCCGATCAGCGTGAAGGAGGCACAGGCGGCGGTCACGATGACGACGGCGACGGAGGTGGCGGCGGCGATGGCCACGGGCACGCCCCGCTTGGTGAGCTGGGGCACGATGACCTCGCCGATACCCACGGAGACCATGCCCGTGAGGAAGGCGCCGAATGCCGTGAGCGCACGTCCTCGGTGACCGAAGGACGGCGATCGGTAGCGGTACTCTCTCCCCTCACTGTCGACGACGTGTCGCTGCGGCGAGCTGGTCGTTGATGGGACTGCGCCGGTGGCGGGCAGGGCGTCCTCGTGTCGTAGGCACACGTGAATCGCCGCGAGGCCTAGCACCAGCAGCGCGTAACCGGTGATCAGCACGCCATCGTGAATCAAGCTGGCGGACACGGCGCCGATCACCCCGGTGGGTACGGCGATCAGGAGGAACCGTCGTGCTAGGGGGAAGTCGATCGTGCGTTTGCGGTGGTAGCCGATCAGTCCGGAGGTGAAGCCGAAGGTCTCCGTCAGCAGGGCCGTGCCGATGGCGGCGACGGTGCTCGTGAGCTCGTACTGTGGGCCGAGCAGCGGAAACAAGAGAATGAAGATGGGCGTGAACAGGGCCGCGCCGCCGATGCCGCTCAACATCGCGGAGGTGGCCACGCAAATGGCCACGGGGAACATGAACCAGTAGAGCGTAAGGTTCATCGTGCATGCTGCTCAGGCGCTGGCGATCCGCGCCGCTGGACCCGGCCGTGGCCTTGCTTGCCGCGGGCGAGCATCGCTTACCGACTCGCCGACTGCGCCCCGTGCCGCTCCGGTGGTGTGGCGCAGCATGCCTCGGCCGATCACCGGGAAAGCACCTTCGACAGCGTCTCGTCCTGGCCAGCGCTGGCGGCGAGATCGTTGTTCCCTTCGACGAGTTTGCTAATTTTTCTGATCGCTTGTGTTGATGTAACAATGCTTGTGGTGGGCGTTATAGCGTGCTTTCGCGGCGCCGTCGACCGTGTCGGCGCGCACGGGGCATCCATCTCGCTAGCGCGGGCAAGTCATTCGGGCCTCGGCCACCAGCGCACTTGCGTGACTCTCAGCTCGCGCGGGCTGTAGCGCGATCGAAATGGCGCTGCAGCTCGGCCGCCGCGGCCCGCGTCCGTAGGGCCGGGAACACCTCGTTCGGGGCGCGGTGGATCCGCTCACCAGCACGCTCGAGGGGCGTCTGCCCTGCGTCGGTCAATGCGACGTGACTGGCGCGAAATGCGTATTGGCACGCCATATGTTCAATCGTCGGCGCGCCCTGAATTTCATGGAAAATTCAACCATTACAAGCTTCTATCGAATTCTTGGAGGCGCTCTAATGGACCGCGGTATCCAAAATATTGACTTAATGCGATCTGCCATTTGACTATAACCACATTATTGACAGTAGCGGTCGGACGCGGAATTTTGCCGCGCGACCGTACTCAGTGCGGCAGAAGATCGCGCGCCAAGAGAAGGATAGGGAGCCGCCTATGGATGACATCGACCCGCGCTATCTGGCGGTGCTCAATCGCTACGGAACGGACACGAACCCGCACACGAAAGGGTCACTGCTGAGTCATCTCGCGGGGACCTACCGCCTGCTTCAGCAGTGGGGGAACCCGCAGCACGTGGCGCTGGCGGGGCTGTTCCACAGCATCTACGGCACGCAGTACTACAAGGTGAGTTCGACGGGCCTATCGGATCGCGAAGCCATCGCGGCCGAGATCGGCAAGGAAGCCGAATCCCTCGCTCACCTGTTCTGCGCAACGGACCGTCTGGGCCTGTTTTTCGAACTGGACAAGGACTCGCCCCATCTGTGGCACATGAGCGAGCAACGTTTGCTGGCCGTGGAACCAGAAACCGTACAAGAGCTAGCGGAAATAGAAGTGGCCAACCGCGTTGAGCAGCACTCTGCGGCAGCTGTGCTTGCTAAGGATCACGTGTCACACCTAAGGCAAATGCTCGAGCGCGGGCGAGACTATCTAACGACCGGGGCTACCGAATCGTTTGAGCGTCTTTTGTCTGACAAGGCCGCCGCAGCATAGACCCATCGGGCGGGCGACGAATCATCGCCGCTTGCGCCAGGGGCGGCGAATTTTTGGATTAGAATTTTTGGATTAGAAAGGTTCTTAAGGGGAAGAGAACGTGCAGAAGACTAGGTACTTGATCGTGGGGGCGGGGCCGGCCGGCGTGCAGATGGCTTATCACATGCAGCAGGCGGGGGACGATTACTTGGTGGTAGAGAAGGGGCCGAGACCTGGCTACTTCTTCGAGACCTTTCCCCGCCACCGCACGCTCATCTCCATCAACAAGCGGTTTACCGGCTCCGATCATCCCGACTTCAACATGCGCCATGACTGGAACTCGCTCCTAAGCGACGACCTGGCCCACAGCTTTACGGACTACGACGAAAACTACTTCCCCAACGCCGATAGCCTAACGCGCTACATGGCGGACTACTGCAGGAAGTACGAGCTCAGCGTGCAATACAACACGGAGATCACCGAGGTGGCCGCCGGCGATGAGGGATACCTCTGCCGGTGCGCGGACGGCCGCGAAATTCGCGCCGAATACCTGCTGATCGGGACGGGGTTGTTCAAGCCGCTGATACCGCAGATCGAGGGGATCGAGCACGCGGAGAATTACGTGGACATGTCCGTGGATCCGAGTGACTTCAACAACCAACGGGTGTTGATCATCGGCAAGGGCAACTCGGGCTTCGAGACGGCGGACAACCTGGTCGCCAACGCCTCCGTGATCCACGTGGCCAGTCCGTCCTCCATCCGCATGGCGTGGAAAACGCACTACGTCGGCCATCTGCGCGCGGTCAACAACAACCTTCTAGATACCTATCAGCTGAAGAGTCAGAACGCGGTCATCGACGCGGACATTCGCTGCATCGAAGCAAACGGTGACAACGGGTACGACGTGACCTTTGCCTACCGCCATGCGCAGGGCGAAGTGGAGGTGCTGAGCTACGACCGAATACTCTGCTGCGCGGGCTTCCGGATCGATGACGGCATCTTCACGGACAGCGCGCGCCCGCAGCTCACGATCAAGAACAAGTATCCGCTGCTGAGCAGCGAGTTCGAATCCGTGAACTGCCCAAAGATGTACTTCATCGGCACGCTTACCCATTCCCTCGACTATCGAAAGACCACCTCTGGCTTCATCCATGGCTTCCGCTACAACGTGAAGGCACTGCACAGCATTCTCGGGACCAAGCATGAGGGTCGTGAGCTGCCAGAGGAGGATCTGTACGTATCGCCGCTGGAGCTCTCCCGCCACATGCTGGATCGGGCCAACGTCTCCGGTGCCCTGTGGCAGCAGCCAGGCTACATGGCGGACTACGTTTACTGGTCCGGCTCGTCGATCCGCTACGGCACGCAGCTGCCGATTCGCTACATCACCGAGCAGCTTGCGGGCGCGCAGAGCACCGTATGCACCATGTCCCTCGAGTACGGCGACCCGATCGAGGGTGACCCCTTCGCCGTCGAGCGCATACATCGCGAGAACGTCGAGGAGGCGCGTAGCAGCAAGTTCCTGCACCCGGTGATCCGGATCTTCCAGGGCGGTGAGCTGGTGGACGAGCACCACGTGCTCGAGGACCTCGAGTCACGCTGGGAAGAGCCCGTGCACATCGACCCCTTGGCGCAGTTTCTCGAGCGCTACTTCACTCACCCGGCAAGCGTAGCAGTCTCTTAGGTAGATCGTGGCCCCAGCTACAACCAAGGAAGGATGTTGATGCTGTCGAGACTGTTCGAGGGCCTGTCGAGGTTTCCCCTCGCGTGCCGCTTCGCCGTGTTCGTCTTGGTGCCCTTGGGCGTGATCGCGGCAGTGGCGTACCAGCGGCTCACGGCCAGCTTGCCGGCCGATGCAGGACGGGCGGCCGTGCCGGGGCTAGTATCACCCGTGCGGGTCACTCGAGACCCGCACGGCGTACCCTACATCGAGGCCCATCAGGACCTCGATGCCTATACGGCCCTGGGATTTCTCCATGCGCGCGATCGTCTTTGGCAGCTGGAGCTGCAAAGGCGTACGGCGCAGGGTCGCCTAGCGGAGATCCTGGGTGCAGATGCGCTGCGCTCGGACATGATCTTCCGCACGCTGGACCTCTACACGCCCGCCGAGTCGGCGCTGGCGGCGCTCAGCGAGGATGCTCGCGCGTCCTTGGAGGCGTACGCGCGCGGCATCAACGCGTGGATGGAGAGCGCACCGGCGCTGCCGGCGGAGTTTCCTCTGCTGGGCGTGCGGCCCGAGCCATGGCGAGCGCTCGACTCGGTGGCGTGGATGAAGGTCTTCGCCCTGAACCTGGCCGGCAACTACCAGCAAGAGCTCAACCGCCTGGTGGCCAAGACCAACCTCAGCGACGCCCAGTTCCGCTCGCTATTTCCGGATTATCCCGAGGACGCACCGACCACGCTGGCGGCCTGGCCGTCGCGGGCCGGACAAGAGCTCGTGGCGCTAGCCGACGCGCATCGGCAAGCCCTGGACTTCGTGGGGCTGGCGCATCCGGCCGTCGGAAGTAATGCCTGGGTGGTGGGCGGGGCGCGCGCCAAGGGGGGCGTTCCCGTACTTGCCAACGACCCCCACCTGGCCCTGCAGATGCCTTCCTACTGGTACGTGGTGCGCATGCGCGGCGATCGCTTGAACGCCTCCGGCATGAGTTTGGTGGGTCTGCCCGTGGTGGTGTTCGGGCACAACGCCGATTGCGCCTGGGGCGGCACCAGTCTCATGGCGGACGTGCAGGATTTGTACGTCGAGCAGCTCCACCCCACCAACAACATGGCGTACCGCTCTGGCGAGGGGTGGCGGGCCTTCACCACGCGCACGGAGAGCATCGCCGTGCGCGCACCGTTCCCTCAGTTCCTGCGCCCGCGTCTGAAGCCGGTCGAGATTCGCGTGCGGGGCAGCGAGCACGGACCGATCATCAGCGATCTGCTCGGTAAGTCCGATACGCCTCTGGCCCTGCAGTGGACTGCCCTGGCGCCCGACGACACCACCTACGAAGGTTTTTATCGCCTAGGCTATGCGCACGATTGGGCGTCGTTCCGCGGTGCCCTGGCGCACATGGTGGCGCCGGCCCTGAACTTCGTCTACGCGGACACGCAAGGGTCCATCGGCTATGCAGCCGCAGGCCGAGTGCCCGTGCGCCGCTCCGGCAAGGGCACGCTGCCGGTTCCCGGCCACGACCCGCAGTTCGCCTGGACGGGCAGCATCGCGCCAGCGCAGATGCCCGCCGCGCTCAACCCCGAGGCGGGCTACTTCGTCAGTGCCAACAACAGACCTGCCGGACCGGATTATCCCCACTTCATCTCTGCCGACTGGGCAAGTCCAGAACGGGCCGAGCGCATCGAGTCCCTGCTCCTGCGATCACCGCAAGGTCTTCGCGCCGAGGACCACCGGCAGATCCAACAAGACACGGTGGACCTGCAGCTAAAGCGCCTGCTGCCGAGCCTGCTGGCGCACTCAGCCACCTCGCAAGCGCAGGCGCAGGCCCTGGCCGCGCTGCGCGACTGGAACGGCAACATGAGCCGCGACAGTCGCGCGGCGACGATCGCCGCGGCGTGGTTGCGCCAGCTGCGGTTTCAGCTGTTTCGCGACGAGTTCCAAGGCTTCTGGAACACGACGGAGACCAATCGCGTGCTCACCGGCATACGCCGGTCCGTGGATGCGGCGGTCATCACTCAGGTGTTGGAAGAGGGCGACTCCCTTTGGTGCGACGACGTCACCACGCAAGCCACCGAGTCCTGCGCGGACATCCTCGACCGGTCCTTGGATGCGGCCATTCGCTCCACCAACAAGCTCCTGTCCCATCGCCCGATGGAGACCTGGGCCTGGGGCGAAGCGCACGCGGCGAAGTTCCAGCATACGCCCTTCAGCAGCGCCAAGATTCTCAGTTCCGTCTTCGAGCGCCGGGTGCCAAGCGGAGGCTTTAGCAACTCCATCAACGTGGCCAATGCGAGCTATCAGGAATCTGAGGGCTACAACCAAACCTTCGGCGCGTCCTTTCGCATGGTCATCGAGCTGACCCAGCCGCCGCGCCTTAGCTACATGAACACGACAGGCCAGTCGGGCAACGTCATCAGCGAGCACTACGACGACATGCTCGTGCCTTTCCAAGAGGGGGAGTACTACGTATTGGGCGACGCGCACCCGCAGTCGGATCGCGTGCTGTTACTAACCGCTTACTGATAGGGGCTAGAGCGTGCTCAGTCTGTTTACCTCCCGGGCGCCGAACCGGGTCTTCATTGCCATGTTGCTCGGCATCGCCGCGGGCTTTGGCGTGGCGATGGTGATCCCGTTGCTCATGAACATCGTGCAGCCGACCCCAGGCGGCTTCTCGCCGCAGGCAAGCGACTCGCTGTTCCTCGGGAACTGGGAAGTCTCCGACGCGCGCTTCGCCGTCACCTTCGTGGTGCTGTGCGCTCTGACATTCATCGCCCGCACGGTGGCTCAGGTGCTGCTGATTCGCGTGTCTGCCACGGTCACCACGGACCTGCGGGCGCGCATTTACAACGTGGTGGCCCGCGCGCCGCTCGCCGCCGTGGAGTCCGTAGGACCCTCGCGCCTCATGGCCGTGCTGACGGCTGACGTGCCGCGCATCGTCGGTGGCGCGCGCCTGGTGCCTGAGGTGCTTACGAGCGCGATGACCTTGCTCGGCTTGTTCGGGTTCCTCTACTACCTAAACGCCGAGGTAGCGGCCTTCGTTTTGCTGGCAATCGGCATAGGCGTGGTCACCTACCAGGTGCCGGTGTTCATCGGTCGTCGCTACCTGGCACGCTCCAGGCATCACTTGGACAGTCTTCACGAGGGCATCCGAGGGCTCGTCTACGGCGTAAAGGAGCTCAAGCTCAATCGCCTGCGGCGAGATGCGTTTCTGGACGAGGTGCTCATGGACAGTGAGCGCAAGGTGCGCCAGGCGCAGAAGACCGGACAGAGCGTGCTTCGCGTGGCCATGAACTACGGCAACCTGATCGGGTTCTTCGTGATCGGTGCCGTGAGCTTCATCGTCATCAACCACACGACACTGACGCGCGCAGAGCTAGTGGGCGTGATCATGGTGTTGCTCTACGTCTCAGGTCCCGTGGGGATGTTGCTCAGCTTCGTGCCACAGCTCATGTCCGCGGGGATCTCCTATCGCAAGCTCAAGCAGCTGCTGAGCGCTCTGCCAAGCGAGGGGGTCAGCGACAAGGTCATCGAACCCATGAGCTGGCAGACGCTCGAGTTCACGGACGTGACCTACGTGCACAAGGACGCGAGCGGCGAAGCGGCCTTCAAGCTCGGGCCCGTAAGCTTCACGCTGGAGCGCGGCAGCGTCACCTTCATCGTGGGCGGCAACGGGTCCGGCAAATCCACGCTCAGCAAATTGATCTCCCTGCACTACCGCCCCGACGGCGGCAAGATCCACTTCGATTCCGTGCGCGTCGATGAGCAGACGATCACGACCTTTCGCCAAAAGATCTCGGTGATCTACTCGGACTACTACCTCTTCGCAAAGCTGCTCATGGTCAGAAGCAGCAAGGCCACGGCAAAGGTCAATCACTACCTGAAGATGCTCGAACTCGATCATAAGGTCAGCTTCGATGGCAGCGCCTTCTCCACGCTCAAGCTGTCGGACGGGCAGCGTCGCAGGTTGGCCCTGCTCGTGTCCTTCATCGAGGACAGCGACCTGTACCTGTTCGACGAATGGGCCGCCGATCAGGACCCGCGCTTCAAGGTGGTGTTCTACACGGAGATCCTGCCGGAGCTGAAGGCGCGCGGGAAAGCCGTCGTCGTGATCTCCCACGATGATCGGTACTTCGACGTGGCGGACCGACTGATCCACATGGAGGACGGGCGGATTCGCTCGATCAGTAAGGCAACGGCCAGCAAGAGCAACGTGTTGCCGATAGGGACTACGCCGAGAGTCGTGCTGTGATGGATGATCTTATTCAACGTGAGAGCGGGGATGGCGCGGAGCACTCCTATGGTGGGGTCAGCGTCGACACGCACATGCCCCTGTCGCTCGTTCAGCGCGACGTGTACTTCGATCAGCAGCGCTCACCGCTCAACCCGAAGTTCAACATCGGTGGCTACATCGCCTTTCGCGCCATCGATGTAGGGCGGCTGCAGAGGGCCCACGGACGGCTCATCGAGACGGACCCGATTTTCGGTCTACGCCTGTATTCGCGCAGCGGCGAGGTGGTGCAGCGTTCCAGCGCCAAACGCAGCGCGGCGCTCGAAGTGCTCGACTTCAGCGCCGAGCAGGGCGCCCGGGAGAGCGCACGGGAGTGGATGGACGCGCAGTTCCTCGAGCGCTTTCCAGCACAGGACGCCGATTTATACCGCTGCCGCCTGCTGAAGGTTGCGCCTAACGAGTACTGGTACATGTTCATCGCGCACCACCTCATCATGGATGGGTGGTCCTTTGCGAACCTGTGCAAGCGCCTCGCCCACTTCTACGCCGACCCGATGGGGGCGGTTGACCTGGGGCCACCGTGGTACGCAAGCGTGGCCGACGACATGGCCTACGCCCAGTCCACAAAGCATGCACGCGATTTGGCGTATTGGGAGCAGACGCTAGCGCCTCTACCGCCGCGAGTGCTGACGCCGCACTACCAGCCCTTGGTGCGGACGCCCGAGTGCGTTCCCAGCGGGCGACACGTGCTCAGCTACGACCCTGGCGAGTTCAGTCGAATCGAGGAGCAGGTGGCGGCGCAGGGGTGGCAGCTCGCGCAGTTCCTGATGGCCGTGGTGGTGACCTACGTCGGCTCCTTGGCGCAGTTCGAGCCCTTCGCCGTGGCCCAGCCCGTGCACAACCGGCGCGGCCGCGGCCAGCGGCAGATGCTCGGGCTGTTCACCAACACCAATATCTTGCGCTTCGCGCCCGAGGCCGATTGGACCGTGGCGCAGCTCATGGAATACGTAGGTCAGGTGCAGCGCAAGGGGTATCGCCACAGTCGCCTGCCCTACGGAGATCTCGTGCGCAGCGTAGGCACGACAGGCGATGGGGCGCCATCGCTGGCGGACGTACGTTTCAACTATCTAAAGATGGACAGCGAGCTGCTGATCGATGGCAAGCCCGCGGACATCCACTACCTGACCCATCACCACGAGCCCATGCCCTTGGCTGTGGTGGTCTGGGACCAGGGGCGTCACCAGCCCGTGGAGATCCAGCTGGACTACAACGTGGCGTACTTCGCCGAGGCAGAGGCGCAGCTACTCGGGGCACGCTTGCGCGCCATGATCGCGAGGGCGGCAGCGCAACCTGACTGCGCGCTGTCGGCCCTGTGCGAGCTGCCGCCGGCAGAGCGCACGCAGCTGGACCGTTGGGGTCGCAGCGAGGCTTGCATCGAGGCAACGCCGGTGCTCACCTCGATCGCGCGGCAGGTGGCGGCAACGCCGCAGGCGATCGCCGTCGAGTCCGATGACGAGCAGCTGACCTATGCCGAACTCGGTGCGCGTAGCAACCAGCTGGCGCGGGCACTGGTGGAGGAGTACGGCGTCCGTCCCGGGGACTTCGTCGGGGTGTGCTGCCAGCGCACGACCGACATGGTGGTCGCGTTGCTGGGTGCCATGAAAGCTGGCGCCGGCTACGTGCCCCTGGACCCGACCTATCCGCGCGAGCGCCTCGAGTTCATGCTCGAGGACTCCGGTGCGCGCGTCGTGTTGACGCAGCTGGAGTTGTTCCAGTGGTTGGAGCTGGATACGCAAAGCGCCGTGCTCGTCGACCGCGCGCTACACGATGAGCAATTCGCCGCTTACTCGCCTGCGGAACTCAGCGCCGACGAGGTGTCGATCGATGCTACGACGCCGGCCTATGTGATTTATACGTCTGGTTCCACGGGCAAGCCCAAGGGTGTGCTCATCGAACACGGTGCGCTGGCGGCGTCGACGCGGGCTCGCGAGGAGACCTACGAAGATGCGCCGGAAGCGTTCCTGTTGCTGTCTTCTTACTCTTTCGACAGTTCCGTCGTGGGCCTGTTCTGGACCCTGACCAGCGGCGGGCGCCTGGTGCTGTTTGCCCATGGGCAGGGGTTTGACTTCAGCAAGCTTGCGCAGGCCCTCGTGCGCCACGAGATAACCCACTACCTGACCTTGCCCGACGTGCATGGGCAGCTCCTGCGCCACCTGCCGTCGCCGCCGCCGTCCCTGCGCGTTGCCATCGTCGCGGGATCCGCGTGCGCACGCACACTCGTTGCAGCGCACTTCGAGGCGTCCTGGCGCGCCGTGCGTCTGTATAACGAATACGGCCCCACGGAGGCGTGCGTCTGGAGCGCGTGCTTCGAGTGCACGCCGCAATGCCTGCCTAGCTACGCGACGGTGCCCATCGGTACCCCGCCCGCACACGCGCGGCTACGGATTCTGGATGGCAAGCAAAACCCCGTGCCTGCGGGGCATGCCGGTGAGCTGTACATCAGCGGCCCGGGCCTGGCACGCGAGTACCTCAACCGCCCCGAACTCACGGCGCAGCGCTTCGTCACGCTCGCGGATCGGCCAGCGCAGCGATGGTTCCGTACCGGCGATGTGGTCCGTTGGCTGGCCAGCGGCGAGCTCGAGTACCTGGGCCGCGCGGACTCGCAGGTCAAGATCAACGGCTTTCGCATCGAACTGGAGGAAGTGGAGTCGGCCTTGGCCGCTTGCCCCGCCGTCGCCGGTGCCGCCGTCGTTGCCGTCGAGCGTGAGGGCCGCTGGCGCTTGGGCGCCTTCCTCATCGCCGATGGAACGGATACGGAACACGACGCGGCGAGCGCCGAGCAAGCGCTGATCGAGAGCGCCAAGGCGACGCTGGCGCAAAGCCTGCCCGCATACATGCACCCTCATGGCTACCAAATCGTGGCCGAGCTGCCGCGTACGCCGAGTGGCAAGCTCGATCGCAAGGGGTTGCCGCCCTTCGAGTTCTACTCGCCGGCGGAGCACGTGGCGCCGGCCACGGAGACGGAACGTCGCATCAGCGCCCTGTGGTGCCGCATCTTCGGTGTCACGCAGCTCAGCGCCGAGGCTGACTTCTTCGAACTCGGTGGTCACTCCCTGCTCGCAGCGAGCATTGCCAGCGAGGCTTCCAAGGAGTTCGCCAAGGACGTCCCCGTGGTCGCCGTGTTCGATCACCGCACGATCCGCTCCCTCGCCAGCTTCATCGAGGGTCAGCAGGACCAGCAATTCAGCGCCATTCCCCGGGCCTCGCGCGAGGTGCCCTTGGCCCTGTCCTTTGCCCAGCAGCGCCTTTGGTTCGTCGACTCATTGGAGCAGTCGAGCAGCCAGTACAACCTCCCCGGGGCCATTCGCGTGGTTGGCGCCCTAGATCTGCGGGCCCTGCAGCAGGCCCTCGACGGCTTGGTCGAACGCCACGAGATCTTGCGTACGGTCTACTGCGAGGACGCGCAGGTGGTGCGGCCGGCGGCGTCCGTTGCCTTGGAGAGCGTAGCGCTCTGCGGGCACGCGCTCAGCGATCCGCAGGTCCAAGCGCATATCGATGCGGAGGCGAGTAAGCCCTTTAGGCTAGATCACGATCTGATGCTGCGCTGTAGAGTTCTGCAGCTCGGCGTCGAAGAGCACATCGTGCTGCTCACGATGCACCACATCGCCTCTGACGGCTGGTCTCTGGCCACCCTGATACGGGATTTGGTGGCTCTGTACACGGCCGCGCTGGAGGAGACCTCCGCCGAACTCGCGCCGCTGCCGATTCAGTATGCCGACTATGCCCAATGGCAACGCGCCACCCTCGGCCCCGAGGCGTTGGCCGATGGCCTTGCCGTGTGGCGCGACCGCCTCGACGGGATGCCCGAGGTCCATGCGCTGCCCCTGGATCGGCCGTGGCCAGCGCGGCAGGGCTACGCTGCTAGCGTAGTGCATAGGCAGCTCTCGACCGGGACCTGCGCGCGCATTCGCCGCCTCGCGGAGTTCCACGACGCCAGCACCTTCATGCTGTTGCAGAGCGTGTTTGCCCTGCTTCTGGGGCGCTGGAGCGCCAGCGATGACGTCGCCGTGGTCACGCCGACGGCCGGCCGTGCGCACGCGGATGTGGAAGGGCTCATCGGCAATTTCCTGAACAACTTGATCATTCGCAGCAAGCTGGATCCGTCGCAGTCGTTCCGCGACATGCTGTCCCAGTCTCGCGACGTGATACTGGAGGCCTTCTCGCACCAGCATGTGCCCTACGAGGTGCTGGTGGACGCTCTGTGCACGGACCGTGACCTGCGCTACCTGCCCCTGTGTCAGGTCAAGTTCGTCCTGCAGAACTACGTGACCGAACAGTTGAGTTTGCCTGGGGCGCAGGTTGAGCTGATCCACGACGAGTACCGGCACGTTCGTTTCGATCTCGACCTCACGGCCACGGAAACGGCACACGGCATGTCGCTAGCGTGGATGTACAAGCGGGATCTGTTCGACCACGCGACGATCGAGCGTCTCGCCAGCGCCTTCGAGCGACTCCTCGACGGGGTGCTTGGCGCGCCGGATGCGCCGGTGGGAAGTCATGCGCTGGTTGAGGAGTTCGAGGGCCAAGCGCTGCTGGAGCGCGGCTGCGGCCCGCGCGTGGGGCGGGGTCGCGACTCGACGGT
>JBCCWS010000071.1 GCA_039193195.1 Pseudomonadota bacterium | reverse complement strand
GATGGTGATGCCGGGCGACAACATCAAGCTTGGCGTGGAGTTGATTGCACCGATCGCGATGGAGGAAGGCCTGCGCTTCGCCATCCGCGAGGGTGGCCGCACGGTGGGTGCGGGCGTGGTGGCGAAGATCCTCGAGTGATCGCTGCGGCGTACTGACTGAAGCTGGTGGGCGGCGCCGTTTGCGATGCCGCCTGCCGCGTAACCGAGTAACGGATGTAGGCCAGTAGCTCAATTGGCAGAGCGGCGGTCTCCAAAACCGCAGGTTGGGGGTTCGATTCCCTCCTGGCCTGCCACCTCATCCGACAGGCTTTAGCCGAGAGGAAAGATGGAAGCGAAGCAGTCGGGCAGCTCGAGCCTGCTGGATACGATGAAGCTCATGCTCGCCCTGGGCGTTGTGGTTGGAGGCATCTTCGCCTACTACTACTTCCCGAATGCGTCGGTGTTGCTGCGTGTGCCTGCGGTGCTGGCCGGCCTGGGCATCGGGTTGGCGATTGCCGCGACCAGCAGCCAGGGGCGCCAGTTCACCGATTTCATGCGCGGCGCGCGCGTTGAGTTGCGCAAGGTCGTATGGCCTAAGCGTGAGGAGACGCTGCAGACGACGCTGATAGTGTTGCTGTTCGCGATCACGATGGGCGTGTTCTTCTGGATGTTGGATCTTGGCCTCGGCTGGGTCGTCCGCCTGATTACTGGCAGGGGCTGAAGCTAAGTGTCCCTACGCTGGTACGTGGTCCACGCCTACTCGAACTACGAGTACAAGGTGAAACAGTCGCTCATCGAGCGCATCGAGCGCTACGACCTCGGCCACAAGTTTGGCGAGATCCTGGTGCCCACGGAAGAAGTTGTGGAGATGCGCGAGGGTCAGCGTCGTAAGAGCGAGCGCAAGTTCTTCCCCGGCTACGTGCTGGTGCAGATGGAACTGGATGAGGAGACCTGGCACCTCGTCAAAGACGTCCCGAAGGTGCTCGGTTTCATCGGCGGCTCGAGTGACCGGCCTGCGCCCATCACCGATGCAGAGGCGGAAGCTATCCTGCAGCGGGTGCAGGAGGGTGTGGACAAGCCTCGCCCCAAGGTACTGTTCGAGCCCGGCGAAGTGGTACGGGTTATCGACGGTCCCTTCAACGACTTCAACGGGGTCGTCGAAGAGGTCAACTACGAGAAGAACCGTTTGCGCGTGGCCGTACAGATCCTCGGTCGTGCAGCACCGGTGGAACTTGAGTTCGGCCAGGTCGAGAAGGCCTGATCGCTCCAGGGCGTCAGGTTAGCGAATCAATGTTATGCCTCTTTGCCCGCGGCTGGGCGATGGGGAACGCCCGCCCCGGCCCAGCCGGTGTGAGGTAGGGGAGCCGAGAGGCGTTTGCACCCAAGCAATAGAGGAATCGAGTAGTGGCTAAGAAGGTTCAGGGCTACATCAAGCTGCAGATCCCGGCGGGACAGGCCAACCCCAGTCCGCCCGTGGGTCCTGCGCTCGGTCAGCACGGTGTGAACATCATGGAGTTCTGCAAAGCGTTCAACGCCCAGACGCAGAACATCGAGCAGGGCCTGCCGACGCCGGTAGTGATCACCGTCTACAACGACCGTAGCTTCACGTTTATCACCAAGACGCCGCCCGCGTCGGTCCTGCTGCGCAAGGCGGCTGGAGTGCCGAAGGGCAGCGGCGAGCCGAACAAGACCAAGGTCGGCAAGGTGACGCGCGCCCAGCTCGAGGAGATCGCCAACACCAAAGATCCCGATCTAACGGCTGCCGACTTGGACGCTGCCGTCCGCACGATCGCCGGCACGGCGCGCAGCATGGGTCTGGAAGTGGAGGGTGTCCAGTAATGGCCAAGATGAGTAAGCGGCAAAAGCTGTTCCGCGAAAGGGTCGACAGCACCAAGGCATACCCCGTCGGTGAGGCCCTCGAACTGGTCCGCGAACTCGCCGGCGCCAAGTTTTCAGAGTCCGTCGATGCCGCGGTAAACCTCGGTGTCGATCCGCGTAAGTCGGATCAGGTGGTGCGCGGCTCGACGATCCTGCCCAACGGTACGGGTAAGACGGTGCGCGTGGCGGTGTTCGCCCAGGGCGACAACGCCACCAAGGCGCAGGACGCTGGAGCCGATATTGTGGGCTTTGAGGATCTCGCCGAGCAGATCAAGGGCGGCATGCTCGACTTCGACGTTGTGATCGCTACGCCCGACGCTATGCGTGTGGTGGGGCGCCTCGGTCAGGTGCTCGGTCCTCGCGGCCTCATGCCGAACCCGAAGGTCGGGACGGTGACGCCCGACGTCGAGGGCGCGGTGAGGAATGCTAAGGCCGGCCAGGTACGTTACCGCACGGACAAGGGCGGCATTATTCACTGCCCAATCGGCAACGTGACCTTCGATGCGGCTAAGCTGCACGAGAACCTCTCGGCATTGCTGGCTGACCTAAACAAGGCCAAACCCTCAGCTGCCAAGGGGATTTACATGAAGCGCGTGACTCTGTCATCGACAATGGGTCCCGGAATCAATGTCGATCCCTCGACGATCTGAGTGGATTGACCCTATCGGCGGTCTCTCGTAGGCGGCCGACAACGACATTGCCACGCGGCGTTTGCTCGTGAGGCGGTGAGACTGCCAGCTCGGGGTACGAAGTATCCCGACCTGGTGTCGTCCCAGACCGTAGGTGGTGTGATCGCGTGCGAGCGCGGTCGACCTTAAATCGGCCAAGCGTCACCGCAGGGTGCTCCGCACGGCATGCCTACGCAGACGGCGAACCCGAAAACGGAGCTCCGTTGAAGGTCGCCACCCTATCGGAACTCGTACGAAGCCTGCCGGCGACGTTCGCAGTTTCGAGCAGCCGTTAACGGAGGACACGCTAACCATGCCTTTGACGCGAGAGCAAAAATCGGCCGTGGTGAGCGAGGTGAACGCGGTCGCTGCTGAGGCTTTATCAGCAGTCGCGGCGGAATACCGAGGGCTGACCGTCGAGCAGATGACCGACTTGCGCAAGAAAGCGCGTGAGTCGGGCGTCTACATGAAGGTGGTCAAAAATCGGCTTGCCGCGCTGGCCGTGGAAGGAACCGAATTCGAGTGCATGAAGCCGGGTCTGAAGGGCCCGCTCATTCTGGCATTCTCCCAGGAGGATCCCGGTGCCGCCGCCAGGCTGGCCAAGGACTTCGCGAAGGAGAAGGAGAACGAGAAGTTCGTGGTCAAGCTGGTCGCCGTCGGCGGCGAGCTCATGGGCCCCGAGCAGCTCGAACGCCTCGCCAGTCTGCCGACGCGGGAGCAGGCCCTGGCCATGCTTCTGGGTGTCATGCAGGCGCCGATATCCAAGTTCGTTCGTACCCTCGCCGAGCCGCACGCCAAGCTCACACGTTTGGTCGCCGCGGTGCGCGACCAGAAAGAAGCGTCCGGATGAACGCAGGCGCTCGCGCCGCTCCGGACCGATTCGGGTTACCAGGTTTTTTAGTTGAGGTAGATACAAATGGCAGTTTCTAAGGACGACATCCTCGAGACCATCTCCAACATGACCGTCATGGAAGTGGTGGACCTGATCTCTGCGATGGAAGAGAAGTTCGGCGTTTCCGCTGCAGCCCCGGTGGCCGTGGCAGCCGGTCCTGGCGCTGGCGGCGACGCACCGGCAGCCGAAGAGAAGACCGAGTTCGACGTGGTTATGAGCAGCTTCGGCGACAACAAGGTTGCCGTGATTAAGGCCGTGCGCGGCATCACCGGCCTGGGCCTGAAGGAGGCCAAGGCACTGGTGGAAGGTGCACCGGCTCCGATCAAGGAAGGCGTGCCTAAAGAGGAAGCAGAGGAGCTTCAGAAGCAGCTTGAGGAAGCGGGCGCCAAGGTCGAGATCAAGTAACGTTGCACCGGCTGAACCGGGGGAAACCCGGCAGCCGGAGCCGCAAGGCTGGTCGCCATTGGCGGCCGGCCTTTCGGTGTTTTCGTGAGTAGTGGTGTAGTCGCCAGCTTACCTTAACGCTGGCTAATGGGCGCCTTGAGCGTCTAAGCGAGGATACCCCCGAATGGCCTATTCGTTCACCGAGAAAAAGCGCATTCGCAAGGATTTCGGCAAGCGGCCGCGAATCCTGCAGGTGCCCTACCTGTTGTCCATTCAGCTCGATTCCTACAGGCAATTCCTACAGGACGAGCACGAGCCCGGCAACCGTAAGGACATCGGCCTGCACGCGGCCTTCAATTCGGTGTTCCCCATCGTCTCCTACTCGGGCAACGCTGCGCTCGAGTACGTGAGCTATCGCTTGGGTGAGCCTCCTTTTGACGTGAAAGAGTGCCAGCTTCGCGGCCTCACCTTCGCGGCGCCGCTGCGGGTGACCGTGCGCCTTGTCATCTACGACAAGGAAGCGTCGGGCAGCGAGAAGCCGGTGAAGGACGTTCGCGAGCAGGAGGTGTATCTCGGTGAGCTGCCGCTCATGACCGAGAACGGCACCTTCATCATCAACGGCACGGAGCGCGTGATCGTCTCCCAGCTGCACCGCTCGCCGGGTGTATTCTTCGACCACGATCGTGGCAAGACGCACTCATCGGGCAAACTGCTGTTCTCGGCGCGCGTCATTCCCTACCGCGGTTCCTGGCTCGACTTCGAGTTTGATCCGAAGGACGCTCTTTTCGCGCGTATCGACCGTCGGCGCAAGCTGCCGGTGACCGTGCTGCTGCGCGCCTTGGGCTACGACAATCACCAAATTCTCGACATCTTTTTTGAGAAGAACGAGTTCCGCCTCACGGCGGAGACGATCAGCCTGCGCCTGATGCCGGAGCGCCTGCTCGGCGAGACCATGGAGTTCGACCTGGTCATCGGTGATCAGCTGATTGTGCCCGAGGGCCGCCGCGTCACGCGCAAGCACACGCGCGAGCTCGCTGACTCTGGGGAGGAGTTCGTGGAGGTGCCTCGGCACTACCTCTCCGGCAAGGTCCTCGCTCATGACGTACCAGATCCTGAGACAGGGGAGCTGGTGGCGAAGGTCAACGAGCAGCTGACCGAAGAGACCGTCGGCAAGCTAGTGGAGGCCGGCGTCGAGAGCATCGAGACGTTGTACGCAAACGATCTCGATCGCGGGCCGTACATTTCGCTGACGCTCGACATCGACTCCACCACTACGCGCCTAGAAGCGCTGGTGGAGATCTACCGCATGATGCGTCCGGGTGAGCCGCCAACTAAGGAGGCGGCCGAGAACCTGTTCCACAACCTGTTCTTCAACCCGGAGCGCTACGATCTCTCAGCGGTCGGTCGGATGAAGTTCAACCGCCGTGTCGGTCATGACCACGTGACCGGGTCAGGCATCCTCTACGACTACATGTACTTTAAGGATCGCGACGATGCGTTCTGCCAGGAGCACGTGGAGCAGTTCGGGGAGACTTCGGACATCCTCGACGTGTTGCAGTCGATCATCGACATCCGCAACGGCAACGGCACCATCGACGACATCGACCACCTCGGTAACCGTCGCGTGCGCAGCGTCGGCGAGATGGCGGAGAACGCCTTCCGCATCGGCCTGGTCCGTGTCGAGCGCGCTGTGAAGGAGCGCCTGACCCTGGCCGAGTCGGAGGGTCTGATGCCGCAGGAGATGATCAACGCCAAGCCGGTGGCGGCGGCGGTAAAGGAGTTCTTCGGCTCCAGCCAGCTGTCCCAGTTCATGGACCAAAACAACCCGCTGTCCGAGGTCACTCACAAGCGTCGCGTCTCGGCCCTCGGCCCTGGCGGTCTGACGCGTGAGCGCGCCGGCTTCGAGGTTCGCGACGTGCACCCGACGCACTACGGGCGCGTATGTCCGATCGAGACGCCGGAAGGTCCGAACATCGGCCTCATCAACTCCCTCGCCACCTACGCGCGCACCAACGAGTACGGCTTCCTGGAGACACCCTACCGGCGCGTGATGGAAGGTAAGGTCACCGACGAGATCGTCTACCTGTCGGCGATCGAAGAAGGGAAGTACATCATCGCCCAGGCCAACGCCGCCCTCGGCGAAGCTGGCGAGCTGATCGACGAGCTGATCGCGTGCCGTCACGAGAATGAGTTTAAGACCTTGTCCTCGGACGAACGCGAGCGCGTCCAGTTCATGGACATCTCACCGTCGCAGATCGTGTCTGTTGCGGCGTCGCTGATTCCCTTCCTGGAACACGATGACGCCAACCGCGCCTTGATGGGCTCGAACATGCAGCGACAGGCAGTGCCCACGCTACGTGCGGACACGCCCCTGGTAGGTACGGGCATCGAACGCGCCGTGGCTACCGACTCTGGGGTGACCGTGGTAGCTCGCCGCGGCGGTTTTGTCGATTCCGTCGATGCATCGCGCATCGTGGTTCGCGCCCATGATGATGAGACCATTCCGGGTGAACCTGGCGTCGACATCTACAACCTCACCAAGTACACGCGGTCGAACCAAAACACTTGTATCAACCAGCGTCCCCTGGTCCGCACCGGTGACACAATCGCCCGCGGTGACGTGCTGGCCGATGGTCCGTCCACGAGCCTTGGCGAACTGGCCCTCGGCCAGAACATGCTCGTCGCATTCATGCCCTGGAATGGCTACAACTTCGAGGACTCAATCCTCATCTCCGAGCGTCTGGTGCACGAGGACCGCTTCACTACGATCCACATCGAGGAGCTCACTTGCGTCGCTCGCGACACCAAGTTGGGTCAGGAGGAGATCACCTCGGATATCCCAAATGTGGGTGATGCGGCACTCGGCAAGTTGGACGAGTCCGGTATCGCCTACATTGGCGCCGAGGTAACCGGTGGCGACATCCTCGTAGGCAAGGTCACGCCGAAGGGCGAGACTCAGCTTACGCCGGAGGAGAAGCTCTTGCGCGCGATCTTCGGCGAGAAGGCCTCCGACGTGAAGGACACCTCCCTGCGCGTGCCCCCGGGGATGGACGGCACGGTAATCGACGTGCGCGTCTTCACTCGCGACGGCGTGGAAAAGGACGCTCGCGCCCTCTCCATCGAGCACTCGGAAATCTCCAAGGTGCGCAAGGATCTCGACGACCAGCTGCGTATCCTGGAAGAGGATCTGTTCTCGCGGGTTGAAAAGATGCTCGTGGGTGAGGTCGCCGACGGCGGACCGCAGGGCCTCAAGGCGGGCAGCGAGATCACGTCCGAATACCTCGCCGATCTGCCGCACGCGTCGTGGTTCGAGATCCGCGCGCGCAACGACGACATCAACCGCCAGATCGAAGGCGTCGCCTCGCGACTCGAAGAGCAGCGCAAGGAGTTCGACGAACGCTTCGATCACAAGAAGGCGAAGATCACCCAAGGGGATGATCTCGCGCCAGGCGTGTTGAAGATGGTTAAGGTCTACCTGGCCGTGAAACGTCGTATTCAGCCGGGCGACAAGATGGCCGGCCGTCACGGGAACAAGGGCGTGATCTCGACCATCGTGCCCGTTGAGGACATGCCCTACAGCGACGACGGTACCCCCGTCGACGTGGTGCTAAACCCCCTCGGCGTGCCCTCGCGCATGAACGTAGGTCAGGTGTTGGAGACGCACCTGGGCTGGGCGGCCAAGGGTGTGGGCCGGAAGATCGAGGAAATGGTGCGAGCCAAGTCGTCGGCCGATGAGCTGCGCGGCTTCCTCGAGAAGGTCTACAACCAGAGCGGTGGTCGCAGCACCCCGCTGGAGGAGCTGGGCGAAGAGGAGATCTTCGAGTTGGCGAAGAACCTCTCCAATGGCGTGCCGATGGCCACACCGGTGTTCGACGGCGCCACGGAGAAGGAGATCAAGAACATGCTGGAGCTGGCGGGCTTGCCGCGCAGTGGCCAGACCAACTTGATCGACGGCCGCACCGGCGAGCGTTTCCACCGCGAAACGACCGTCGGGTACATGTACATGCTGAAGCTGAACCACCTGGTGGACGACAAGATGCACGCGCGTTCTACCGGGCCTTACAGCCTAGTTACCCAGCAGCCGCTGGGCGGCAAGGCGCAGTTCGGCGGTCAGCGTTTCGGCGAGATGGAGGTCTGGGCTCTCGAAGCTTACGGGGCCTCCTACACGCTGCAGGAAATGCTCACGGTGAAGTCTGACGACGTGCAGGGCCGCACCAAGATGTACAAGAACATCGTCGATGGTACGCACACGATGGATGCGGGTATGCCCGAGTCCTTCAACGTGCTGGTGAAGGAGATCCGTTCTCTGGCCATCGATATCGAGCTGGAGAGCGACTGACGGCGCAGTCACGCGGCGTGTTTGATTTTTGCCCCGGGACGACACCGACGACGGTGAACATCCCGGCAAACGAGTGGCCCGCCATGAGCGGGCCCAGCGAACGGGGCAGGTAAGAGTTACATGAAAGATCTTCTCAAGCTTTTTCGGCAGCAGACGCCCGTCGAGGACTTCGATCGAATCCGTATCGGTCTAGCGTCTCCTGACATGATCCGCTCCTGGTCCTTCGGCGAGGTCAAGAAGCCGGAGACCATCAACTACCGGACCTTTAAGCCGGAGCGTGATGGTCTGTTCTGCGCCAAGATCTTTGGTCCCGTGAAGGACTACGAGTGTCTTTGCGGTAAGTACAAGCGCCTCAAGCACCGCGGTGTCGTGTGCGAGAAGTGCGGCGTGGAAGTAACCCAATCCAAGGTGCGCCGCGAGCGCATGGGGCACATCGAGCTGGCGAGCCCGGTGGCCCATATTTGGTTCCTGAAGTCGCTGCCTTCGCGTATCGGCCTCATGCTCGATATGACCCTGCGCGAGATCGAGCGCATCCTGTACTTCGAGGCTTTCGTGGTCATCGACCCGGGCATGACGCCCATGCAGCGCGGCCAGCTCCTGACCGACGAGGGCTACCTTGACGCGATGGAAGAGCACGGGGACGAGTTCGATGCCCGCATGGGTGCCGAGGCGGTCTTTGAGTTGCTTAAGTCCCTGGACCTTGATGCGGAAGTCACGCGTGTGCGCGAGGAGATTGCAGGCACATCGTCCGAGACCAAGATCAAGCGTCTGTCGAAGCGGCTGAAGCTACTGGAGTCGTTCATCGAGTCCGGTAACGCTCCGGAGTGGATGGTGCTGACGGTGCTTCCGGTGCTGCCGCCGGATCTGCGCCCGCTGGT
Source organism: Pseudomonadota bacterium (assembly GCA_039193195.1). NCBI lineage: Bacteria > Pseudomonadati > Pseudomonadota > Pseudomonadota bacterium. The sequence continues at coordinate 7,083 of JBCCWS010000071.1, read as the reverse complement.
GCCGCTGGACGGCGGTCGCTTCGCGACCTCTGATCTGAACGATCTGTACCGCCGCGTCATCAACCGCAACAACCGCCTGCGCCGCCTGCTCGAGTTAAACGCGCCGGACATTATCGTGCGCAATGAGAAGCGCATGCTGCAGGAGGCGGTCGACGCACTTCTCGACAACGGGCGTCGCGGCCGGGCCATCACGGGTACCAACAAGCGTCCACTGAAGTCCCTCGCCGACATGATTAAGGGTAAGCAGGGGCGCTTCCGTCAGAACCTGCTTGGCAAGCGTGTGGACTATTCTGGTCGTTCGGTAATTGTGGTGGGCCCAACCCTAAAGCTGCACCAGTGTGGTTTGCCCAAGAAGATGGCGCTTGAACTGTTCAAGCCCTTCATCTTCTCTAAGCTGCAGCTGCGCGGCGAGGCGGCCACCATCAAGGCAGCGAAGCGCCTGGTCGAACGCGAAGGCCCGGAGGTGTGGGACATCCTCGAGGAGGTGATCCGCGAGCACCCGGTACTGCTGAACCGTGCGCCCACGCTGCACCGTCTCGGTATCCAGGCCTTCGAGCCGGTGCTGATCGAGGGTAAGGCGATCCAGCTGCATCCGCTCGTCTGCACCGCATTCAACGCGGACTTCGATGGCGACCAGATGGCCGTGCACGTGCCGCTGTCGCTGGAGGCTCAGCTCGAAGCGCGCGCGCTGATGATGGCGTCGAACAACATCCTGTCGCCGGCTAATGGTGATCCTATCATCGTGCCTTCCCAGGACGTGGTGCTCGGCCTTTACTACATCACCCGCGAGCGCGTAAACGCCGAGGGTGAGGGCATCGTGTTTGCGGATGTCGCTGAAGTCTCCCGCGCCTATCACACCCGCACGGTGAGTCTGCACGCCAAGGTCAAGCTGCGTATTTCGCGCAGCGAGATCGTCGATGGCGAGAAGCGCCAGGTGAATCAGGTGGTCGATACGACCGTTGGCCGCGCGCTCCTGCTCGAGGTGCTGCCGGATGAGCTGTCCTTCGATCTGGTCAACCGTACGATGACTAAGAAGGCGATCTCCGCCGCGATCAACGCCTCCTACCGCGAGGTAGGCCTGAAGCGCACCGTAGTGTTCGCTGACCAGCTGATGTACGCCGGGTTCTACTACGCCACCCGCGCCGGTGTTTCGATCGGCGTGGACGATATGGTCGTGCCGCCCGAGAAGGCCGCGATCCTGGAAGAGGCCGAGGCCGAGGTGAAGGAGATCGAAGACCAGTATGGTATGGGACTGGTTACCAACGGCGAGCGCTACAACAAGGTGGTGGATATCTGGTCGCGCACCAATGAGCGCGTAGCGAAGGCCATGATGGAACAGCTTGGCGGCGAGGAAGTGGAGGACTCGGAGGGCAACAAGATCAACCAGGCCTCCTTTAACTCCATCTACATGATGTCAGACTCGGGTGCTCGTGGTTCTCCCGCACAGATTCGTCAGCTGGCCGGGATGCGCGGCCTGATGGCGAAGCCGGACGGCTCGATCATTGAAACGCCGATCACGGCCAACTTCCGCGAAGGCCTCGACGTACTGCAGTACTTTATCTCCACCCACGGCGCTCGTAAGGGGCTCGCGGATACGGCGTTGAAGACCGCAAACTCGGGTTACCTGACCCGTCGCCTCGTCGACGTGGCCCAGGACCTTGTGGTAACGGAAGTCGACTGCGGTACTACCGAAGGCGTGCGCCTCGAACCGCTGGTCGAAGGTGGTGACGTGGTCGAGCCCCTGTCAGAGCGCGTGCTCGGCCGCGTGCTGGCTGAGTCGGTCTTTGAGCCGGGCACGGACAACGAGGCGATCGCCGCTGGCACGCTCCTCGATGAACGCCTGGTGCAGCGGATCGAAGAGATGGCGATCGACCACGTTACAGTGCGTTCGCCGATCACCTGCCAGACCCGCTATGGCGTGTGCTCTATGTGCTACGGGCGCGATTTGGCTCGCGGCCACATCATCAACCGCGGCGAGGCCGTGGGCGTGATCGCAGCCCAGTCGATCGGTGAGCCCGGCACGCAGCTGACCATGCGAACCTTCCACATCGGTGGTGCCGCGTCTCGAGCGGCGGCGGTGAGCAGCATCGAGGTGAAGAACGCCGGTGAGGTTCGCTTGCACAACGTGAAGACCGTGCGCAACCAGGACAAGAACCTGGTGGCCGTGTCCCGTTCCGGTGAACTCGCCATCGTCGACGAGTTCGGTCGTGAGCGCGAGCGCTACAAGCTGCCCTACGGTGCGGTGATCTCCGTGGACGATCGCGAGGGCGTGAAGTCCGGTCAGCAGGTGGCTGGCTGGGATCCGCACACTCACCCGGTCCTCACGGAGGTGGACGGCTTCTTGAAGTACATCGACTTCGTGGATGGCGTCACCGTAAACCGCCAGGCGGACGAGACCACCGGTATCGAGTCCGTGGTGGTGAGCGATCCGAAGCAGCGCGGCACCAGCGGTAAGGACCTGCGTCCGATGATCAAGCTGGTGGATGGCGACGGGAATGACGTCACACTGTCCACGGGTAACGCCGTGGCCTACCCGCTGCCGCCAGGCGCTGTGATCAGCATGGCCGAGGGCGAACAGGTGCGCGTCGGTGACGTCCTCGCGCGCATCCCGCAGGAGACCTCGAAGACCCGTGACATCACCGGTGGTCTACCGCGTGTGGCCGACCTCTTCGAGGCGCGTCGTCCGAAGGACCCGGCCATCCTGGCCGAGGCCAGCGGCACGGTCAGCTTCGGCAAGGAGACCAAGGGCAAGCAGCGCCTGATCATCACCAACGAAGACGGCGACCGTCACGAGGAGCTGATTCCGAAGTGGCGCAATCTGCACATCTTCGAGGGTGAGCACGTGGAGCGCGGTGATGAGATCGCCGACGGCGAGCCGAATCCGCACGACATCCTGCGTCTACAGGGGACCGAGGCCCTGGCCGAGTACCTCGTAGGCGAGATTCAGGACGTGTATCGCCTGCAGGGTGTGAAGATCTCTGATAAGCACATCGAGGTGATCATTCGCCAGATGCTGCGCAAGGTGGAGATCCTCAACGGCGGCGATACCCGCTACCTGCGCGGCGAGCAGGTCGACCGTTCGAAGGTCGACGAGGCGAACGAAGCCCTGGCCGAAGATCAGCAGCCGGCACGCTATGAGCGTCTACTGCTGGGTATCACCAAGGCATCGCTGGCCACCGAGTCCTTCATTTCGGCAGCCTCCTTCCAGGAGACCACCCGCGTGCTCACCGAGGCAGCCGTCCGCGGCGTGCACGACGACCTGCGTGGCCTGAAGGAGAACGTGATCGTGGGTCGTCTGATTCCGGCTGGTACAGGATCGGCATATCACGAAAATCGGCGCCGAGAGAAGGGCAAGTCGGACCAGGAGCGGTACCTGGAGGCGGCCGAGGCAGCGATGTCTGGCGGTCTGGGTTCCGCGCCGGCCGAAGCTGGGGAAGGCGAGGCCGCTCCGGCTGCTCAGGCGGCACCTTCCGAGGAGTAATCCTCGGCCGTCGAAGGGTCCAGGGCGGGTATCGGTAGAAGCCGTGCCCGCCCTTTCTTTCCCCGGCGATTGGCGCTTTTCTCGCTTGACAGGGCCCCTCGCGGCTCCTAGACTTCGCGGTCTTTCTCGGGGCCTGCTGGCTTCGCAGTGGCTTGCGCCCTCCTGAGAGTGATCGGGACGCCCGCCTGAAGAGGGGCTTTCTCCCGGCGCCGACCCTGAGAGTTCCGAACGACTGAACACGCGACCAGCGCTGACGCTGGCCGCGGGTTTCGCCACCCCGACTGACGGGCTGGCGGCGACGGATCGTCGACGACGATCACATATAGATGAGGATGTAGATGGCAACGGTTAACCAGCTGGTTCGCAAGCCGCGCGCCCGCAAGGTCGAAAAGTCCAACGTGCCCGCACTCGAGAGCTGTCCGCAGCGTCGCGGCGTTTGCACGCGTGTGTACACCACTACCCCGAAAAAGCCGAACTCGGCGATGCGCAAGGTGGCTCGTGTGCGCCTGACCAACGGTTTCGAAGTCACCAGCTATATCGGCGGTGAAGGGCACAACCTCCAGGAGCACTCGGTAGTGCTCATTCGCGGCGGTCGTGTGAAGGATCTTCCCGGTGTGCGCTACCACACGGTACGCGGCACGCTCGATTGCGCCGGCGTCAACAACCGTCGCCAGGGTCGCTCCAAGTACGGCGCCAAGCGCCCGAAGGGCTAACCGTCGGTTGAGGTTTCGCCGCGTTCGCGCCGGCACCAAAGATAAGCTTCTAGCAGGAACACCATGTCAAGACGATCTTCCGCCACTCGCCGCCCGGTCCTTCCGGACCCGAAGTACAAGAGCGAGATGTTGACCAAGTTCATCAACATGCTCATGACGCGTGGCAAGAAGTCCGTGGCCGAGAAGATCGTGTACGGCGCCCTCGATACCATGGCTGAGAAGAGCGCCACCACCGGCGACCGCGCCGTGGAGATGCTCGGCCAGGCCCTGGACAACGTGAAGCCCGTGGTCGAGGTGAAGTCTCGCCGCGTCGGCGGTGCCACCTACCAGGTGCCCGTGGAGGTGCGTCCCCTGCGCCGCCAGACCCTTGCCATGCGTTGGGTGATCGACGCTGCTCGCAAGCGCAGCGAGAAGTCCATGGCGCAGCGCCTGGCCAACGAGCTGCTCGAGGCGGCTGACAATCGCGGTACGGCCGTGAAGAAGCGTGAGGACACGCACCGTATGGCTGAGGCCAACAAGGCCTTCTCTCATTACCGCTGGTAGCTGATTACCGGCGGCCACGAGTCGATTACATGTTGATGCCAGCAGAGATTGACCGTGGCACGTACTACCCCCATCCAGCGCTACCGAAACATCGGCATCATGGCCCACATCGATGCCGGCAAGACGACGACGACGGAGCGCATCCTTTTCTACACCGGGGTGTCCCACAAGCTCGGTGAGGTGCACGACGGCGCGGCCGTAATGGACTGGATGGAGCAAGAGCAGGAACGCGGCATCACGATCACGTCAGCCGCCACCACCTGTTTCTGGTCGGGCATGGACCAGCAGTTCCCCGATCACCGTATCAATATCATCGACACGCCGGGCCACGTCGATTTCACGATCGAAGTCGAGCGCTCTCTGCGCGTGCTCGATAGCGCGGTTGCGGTCTTCGATTCCGTAGGGGGCGTCGAGCCCCAGTCTGAGACCGTGTGGCGCCAGGCGAACCGCTACTCCGTTCCACGTCTGGCGTTCGTTAACAAGATGGATCGCGTCGGGGCGGACTTCGTCCGGGTGGTCGAGCAGATCATCGAGCGTCTTCGGGGCAATCCGGTGCCTATTCAGCTGCCGATCGGCGCCGAAGAGGATTTCCGCGGCGTTGTGGATCTGATTCGCATGCGCGCGATCTACTGGGATGACAGCACCCTGGGTACCCGCTACGAAGCCGGCGAGATCCCCGGGGACATGCTCGAGCTCGCCCAACACTGGCGCGAGCACATGCTCGAAGCGGTGGCTGAGGCCGACGAGGCGTACATGGAGCGCTACCTCGAAGGAGGTGAGCTCTCAGAAGAGGAGATCGTCGCTGGCTTGCGTAAGCGCACGATCGCCAACGAGCTCGTGCCTGTGCTGTGTGGGTCTGCCTTCAAGAACAAGGGCGTTCAAGCGGTGCTCGACGCGGTGATCGAGTTGCTGCCGTCACCTGTTGACGTGCCTTCGGTGACCGGCATCGGTAGCGATGATGAGTCAACGGAGGAGCGACCCGCAGACGACGACGCACCCTTCTCGGCCCTCGCGTTCAAGATCGCCACGGATCCCTACGTGGGCACGCTTGCGTTTATGCGCGTGTACTCTGGGGTGGTGAAAACCGGTGACACGGTCTTCAATCCGATCAAGTGTAAGAAGGAGCGCATCGGTCGCCTGGTGCAGATGCACGCTAACGATCGTGAGGATTTGAAGGAAGTGCGCGCCGGTGACATCGCGGCGGCGGTTGGTCTGAAGGACGTCAGCACCGGTGACACGCTCGCTGATCCCGCTGCCCTGGTGACGCTTGAGCGGATGGACTTCCCGGACCCCGTGATCTCCGTTGCGGTGGAGCCGAGGACTAAGGCGGACCAGGACAAGATGGGCATGGCGCTCTCGAAGCTGGCCCAGGAAGATCCGTCCTTCCGCGTACGCACTGACGAAGAGTCTGGGCAAACGATCATCTCCGGCATGGGTGAGCTGCACCTGGAGATCATCGTCGACCGCCTTCGTCGCGAGTTCAAAGTCGACTCCAACGTGGGCAGGCCTCAAGTGGCTTACCGCGAGACCATCGCCAAGTCGATCGAGCAGGAAGGCAAATTCGTGCGCCAGACTGGCGGCAAGGGGCAGTACGGCCACGTCTGGCTGCGTCTCGAGCCCCAGGAGCGCGGCGCCGGCTACACCTTCGAGAACAAGATCGTCGGCGGCGTGGTGCCGAAGGAGTTCATCCCTGCTGTCGACAAGGGCGTGCAGGAGCAGATGCAGACGGGCGTGATCGCGGGCTACCCCGTGGTGGACGTCAAAGCCACGCTCTTCGACGGATCGTTCCACGATGTTGACTCGAGCGAGGTGGCCTTTAAGATCGCGGCCTCCATGGCGTTCCGCGAGGGTACCCAGGCCGCCGGCCCGGTACTCCTGGAGCCGATGATGAAGGTCGAGGTAGTGACCCCTGACGATTACATGGGTGATGTCATGGGCGATCTGCAGCGGCGCCGCGGCGTGGTACAAGGAATGGAAGATGCCGTCGCGGGCAAGATTATCCGCGTCGAGGTGCCCCTATCGGAGATGTTCGGTTACGCCACCGAGCTGCGTTCGATGAGCCAGGGGCGCGCGTCCTATTCGATGGAGTTTGCGCACTACGCCGAGGCCCCCGCGGCCGTGGTCCATGCGCTGACGGCTTGAGTAGCGTTATTAGCCTTTAGGAGCAGCAGCGCTGGCTGACCCAGCAAAGCGGGAGTATTAGACGTGTCGAAAGAGAAGTTTGAACGTACAAAGCCGCACGTGAACGTGGGAACTATTGGTCACGTTGACCATGGAAAGACGACGCTGACGGCGGCGATGACGACGGTGCTGGCGGCGGAGTTCGGTGGTGCCGCGCAGGCGTTC